>NZ_JBFBDO010000105.1:0-27970 GCF_040683335.1 Kitasatospora sp. NPDC093806 | reverse complement strand
GCCGCCACCGAACAGCCGCAGCAGCGCGTCCAGCACCGCGCGGTCCAACCGGTCCAGACCACGGGCGTCCACCTCGTAGACGTCCAGCGCCTGGCCGGCGATCTCCGGGGTGACCACGCCGTCGTGCCGCACCTGGGCGTAGTCGCGGACCCGGCGCAGCAGCCGGTTGGCGATCCGCGGCGTCCCCCGGGAGCGGCCGGCGATCTCGGCGGCGCCGGCCGGGTCGATCTCGACGTCCAGCAGCGCGGCCGAGCGGTGCACCACCCGCTGGAGCTCGGCCGGGGCGTAGAACTCCATGTGCCCGGTGAAGCCGAACCGGTCGCGCAGCGGCGGCGGCAGCAGGCCGGCCCGGGTGGTGGCGCCGACCAGGGTGAACGGCGGCAGCTCCAGCGGGATGGCGGTCGCGCCCGGCCCCTTGCCGACGATCACGTCGACCCGGAAGTCCTCCATCGCCATGTAGAGCATCTCCTCGGCGGGCCGCGACATCCGGTGGATCTCGTCAAGGAAGAGCACCTCGCCCTCGCTGAGCGAGGAGAGGATCGCGGCGAGGTCGCCGGCGTGCTGGATGGCCGGGCCGGAGGTGATCCGGATCGGGGCGCCCAGCTCCGCCGCGATGATCATCGACAGGGTGGTCTTGCCGAGCCCGGGCGGGCCGCTGAGCAGCACGTGGTCGGGGGCGGTCCCGCGCTGGCGGGCCGCCTGGAGCACCAGCGACAACTGCTCGCGGACCCGCTCCTGGCCGATGAACTCGTCCAGCTGCCGGGGACGCAGCGCCGCCTCGACGGCCTGGTCCTCCCCGTCGGCGGCGGCGGTGACCAGCCGGTCCGCCGGGTCGGAGTCGTACGGACTCATCAGCTCGGGCTCCAAAATCGACAAACGGACAGATCGTCAGATGGCTTCGGCGGTAAGGGTGTCGGCGGGACGGCCTTCGGCCCGGAACGGCGTCAGCGGGAACGGTTGAGGCCGCGCAGCGCGAGCCTGAGCAGCGCGCCGACGTCCGGCACCGGCTGCGCCTCGGCCTCCGGGGTGACGGCGCTGACCGCGTCGTCCGCCTCGCGCGGCGCGTAGCCGAGGCCGACCAGCGCGGCGTGCAGCTGCTCGCTCCACGGCGCCGGGCCGCTCGCCACCGGCTTCTGCGCCGGGACGGCCCCGTGCGGGGCGCCCAGCTTGTCCTTGTACTCCAGCAGCAGCTTGGCCGCCTTGGCCTTGCCGATGCCGGGCACGGCCACCAGCGCCTTCTCGTCCCCGCTCGCCACCGCGGCCCGCAGCGCGTCGGGGCTGTGCACGCCGAGGATCGCCTGCGCCAGCTTGGGGCCGACGCCCGGCGCCGCCTGGAGGATCTCGAAGATCGCGCGCTCGTCGTCGTCCGCGAAGCCGAACAGGGTCAGCGAGTCCTCCCGGACCACCAGCGAGGTCGCCAGCCGGGCCGGCTCCCCCAGCCGCAGCCCGGCCAGCGTGGCCGGGGTGCACTGCACGGCCATGCCGACCCCGCCGACCTCGACGACCGCGACCCCGGTGGCGATGGCCGCCACCGGTCCTTGCACGAAGGCGATCACCGGCTGATTCCTCTCGGGGGTGTGGAGCGGGGGGTGGAGCGCGGGGTGGTGCCGGCGGCCGGACGGGCGGTGGCGCGGGCCGCCGCGACCGCGGCCTCCAGCCGGTTGGCGGCGCCGCCGCGCCAGATGTGGCAGATGGCCAGCGCCAGCGCGTCCGCGGCGTCGGCCGGCTTCGGCGGGGCGTCCAGCCGCAGCAGCCGCTGCACCATGGCCGTGACCTGGGCCTTGTCGGCCCGGCCGGAGCCGGTGACGGCGGCCTTGACCTCGCTGGGGGTGTGCAGGGTGACCGGTATCCCGCGCCGGGTGGCGCAGAGCATCGCGACCGCGCTGGCCTGGGCCGTCCCCATCACCGTCCGGACGTTGTGCTGCGCGAAGACCCGCTCGACGGCGACCAGGTCGGGCCGGTGCTCGTCCAGCCAGGCCTCGATGCCCTGCTCGACCAGCAGCAGCCGCTGCCCGATCTCCGCCTCCGCGGGCGTGCGCACCACGCCGACCCCGGCCATCCGCAGCGGCCGGCCCGGCGCGCCGTCGACCACGCCGACCCCGCACCTGGTCAGCCCCGGGTCCACGCCCAGCACCCGCACCACCCTGCATCCCGCCCTTCGTCCGCCGTGTCCGACCCGCCGAAGGCTACCGCCCGGGTCGGACAGTGCCTCGAACGACACCGGCCCGGCGGTCCAGGGGACCACCGGGCCGGGAGGTGGGAACGGTCACTCGGCGTCGAGCTGCGCACCGACCTCGTCGCTGATGTCGAAGTTGGCGAAGACGTTCTGCACGTCGTCGCTGTCCTCCAGGGCGTCGATCAGCTTCAGGATCTTGCGGGCGCCGTCGACGTCCAGCTCGACCTGCATGCTCGGCAGGAAGTTGGCCTCGGCCGAGTCGTAGTCGATGCCCGCGTCCACCAGGGCGGTGCGGACGGCGACCATCTTGGACGCCTCGGAGACGATCTCGATGGACTCGCCGAGGTCGTTGATCTCCTCGGGCTCCTGGTCGAGGACGACCTCCATGACCGCGTCCTCGTCCACGCCGTCCGCCTTGGGGACGATCACGACGCCCTTGCGGGTGAACAGGTAGGAGACCGAGCCCGGGTCGGCCATCGAACCGCCGTTGCGGGTCATGGCCACGCGCACGTCGGAGGCGGCGCGGTTGCGGTTGTCGGTGAGGCACTCGATGAGCACCGCGACACCGTTCGGGCCGTAGCCCTCGTACATGATGGTCTGGTAGTCGGCGCCGCCGGCCTCCAGACCGCCACCGCGCTTGACGGCGCGGTTGATGTTGTCGATCGGGACCGAACTCTTCTTCGCCTTCTGGATGGCGTCGTAGAGGGTCGGGTTGCCGGCCGGGTCGGGACCGCCGGTGCGCGCCGCCACCTCGATGTTCTTGATCATCTTGGCGAAGAGCTTGCCGCGCTTGGCGTCGATCACGGCCTTCTTGTGCTTGGTGGTAGCCCACTTAGAGTGGCCGGACATCGCCAGCTCCTTTACGTCGCCAAAGGGAAATGAACAGAAGGGATCTTACCGGTGCCGCCACCGGTGGCCCGCACACGGTCGCCTGCGGACGGTCACGCGGCGGCGAGGTGCTCCTCGACCATGCGCACGAAGTAGGCGTGCACCCGGTGGTCGCCGGTGAGCTCCGGGTGGAACGAGGTGGCCAGCAGGTTGCCCTGGCGGACCGCGACGATCCGGCTGTCCGGGCCGTCGGCGGCCGGCAGCTCGGCCAGCACCTCGACGCCCGCGCCGACCGCCTCCACCCAGGGGGCGCGGATGAAGACGCCGTGCACCGGCTCCTCGCCCAGACCCTTGAAGGCGACGCCGGACTCGAAGGACTCGTTCTGCCGGCCGAAGGCGTTGCGGCGCACGGTCATGTCGATGCCGCCCACCGTCTCCTGGTCCTCGCGCCCGTCCAGGATCTTGTCGGCCAGCATGATCATGCCCGCGCAGGTGCCGTACACCGGCATGCCGGCGGCGACCCGCTCGCGCAGCGGGTCCATCACGCCGAACAGCAGCGCCAGCTTGGACATGGTGGTGGACTCCCCGCCGGGGATCACCAGCGCGTCGACCTCGGCCAGCTCCTCCACCCGGCGGACCGGCCGGGCCAGCGCGTCGGCCTCGGCCAGCGCGACCAGGTGCTCGCGGACGTCGCCCTGCAGGGCGAGGACGCCGATGACTGGAGTGGACACTCTAAGTACCTCTTGACTCTCGTACGGACGACGCGCAGCGGCCCGCCGCGTCGATGATCACACCGTGCGGCGGGCCGTCAGGCGGGACTACCAGCCGCGGTTCGCGTAGCGCTCGCTCTCCGGCAGGGTGTCGCAGTTGATGCCGACCATGGCCTCGCCCAGGTTGCGGGAGGCGTCGGCGATGATCTTCGGGTCGTCGAAGAAGGTGGTGGCCTTGACGATCGCGGCGGCACGCTTGGCCGGGTCGCCCGACTTGAAGATGCCCGAGCCGACGAAGACGCCCTCGGCACCCAGCTGGCGCATCAGCGCGGCGTCGGCCGGGGTGGCCACGCCACCGGCGGAGAACAGCACGACCGGCAGCTTGCCGAGCTCGGCGACCTCCTTGACGAGCTCGTACGGGGCGCGCAGCTCCTTGGCGGCGGCGTACAGCTCGTTGTTGTCGAAGCCGCGCAGCTTGGCGATCTCGTTCTTGATCTGGCGCAGGTGGCGGACCGCCTCGACGACGTTGCCGGTGCCGGCCTCGCCCTTCGAGCGGATCATGGCCGCACCCTCGGCGATCCGGCGCAGGGCCTCGCCCAGGTTGGTGGCACCACACACGAACGGGGTGGTGAAGGCGAACTTGTCGGAGTGGTTGACCTCGTCGGCCGGGGTCAGCACCTCGGACTCGTCGATGTAGTCGACACCCAGCGACTGCAGGACCTGGGCCTCGACGAAGTGGCCGATCCGGGACTTCGCCATGACCGGGATCGAGACCGCGCCGATGATCTCCTCGATCATGTTCGGGTCCGACATCCGGGCCACGCCGCCGTCCTTGCGGATGTCGGCCGGCACGCGCTCCAGGGCCATGACGGCCACAGCGCCGGCGTCCTCGGCGATCTTGGCCTGCTCGGCGTTGACCACGTCCATGATCACACCGCCCTTGAGCTGCTCGGCCATGCCGCGCTTGACCCGGGCGGTACCGATCTGCGGCTGGTCTGCGGTGGTGGGGGTGGTGGACACGTGAGACCTCACTCGAAGATGAACCAGTGCTATCGCCCTATGGTAGGCGGAAGAAACCGCCTCTCCATGCGCCATCAAGTCCAGGCCGCGTCACGGGTTACGACAAACAGGCCGGATCCGGACGCGGCGATCCCGTGCGTGAGACGAGTGCCACGTGGGGCCCCGTCCCAGGCCTCCCTAGGACGGCGCGCCCTCCGGAGTGAGCGCCGCCGGCGGCGTGTCGTCCATCTCGAACGCCATCGGGAACGGCGCCTTCCCCGCCAGTCGGAAGTACCGCACCAAGCGGTGCTCGCGCACCGCCCGGGCCGCCCGCACCGCGTCGTTGTGGAACCGCCGCGCCATCGGCACCCGCCGCACCGCCGCCGTCAGGTCCCGCACCGCCTCCTCGCCGCCCGGCGCCGCCACCAGCGCCGCCACCTGCGCCGACTCCGCGAACACCGCCCGCAGCGCCAGACTCAGCTGGCTCTCCGCCACCTCGCGCTGCTCGTCCTCCGCCTGCCGCGCCGCGTGCGCCGCGTCCAGCAGCAGCAGCGACGCCGCCGGATCCAGCAGCGAGGACGTAGCCAGCTCGATCGCCACCGACGCCCGGCGCACCAGCTGCGCGTCCAGCGCCGCCCGGGCCGCGTCGATCCGGGCGTGCAGCCGGTCCAACCGCCCGGCCGTCCAACTCAGGTACATGCCGAACAGCACCACGGCCACGCCGGCCCAGATCCAGGTAGTCACGGGGCGCTACGCTACCCGGTGCCCCCGGCCCGCCCGCCGACCGCCGTGCCACGGCGGCCCGGGGCTCAGTCCCGGGCCAGCCCGAACCGGCCGCGCCACCCGTTGCGCTCGTCCTCCTCGACCATCGCGGTCGCCCCCGCCGTCACCGTCTCGTACACGGCCAGGATGTCCGCGGCCACCACCGACCAGTCGAACCGCCGCACGTGCCGCGAGGCCGCCTTCCCCAGTTCCTCCAGCCGCCCCGGATCCCCCAGCAGCCGCACCGCCGCCCGGGCCAGCGCGTCCGCGTCCTCCACCGGGAACAGCTCGCCCGCGTCCCCGCCGTCCAGCACCTGCTTGAACGCGTCCAGATCGCTCGCCAGCACCGGCGCGCCCGCCGACATCGCCTCCACCAGGATGATCCCGAAGCTCTCGCCCCCGGTGTTCGGCGCCACGTACAGGTCCACGCTGCTCAGCAGCCGGGCCTTGTCCCGGTCGCTCACCATGCCGAGGAACTCCACCTGGGCCCGCACCTCCGGCGCCAGCCCGGCGACCGCCTCCTCCTCGTCGCCCTTGCCCGCCACCAGCAGCCGCACCCCCGGCCGCTCCGCCAGGATCTTCGGCAGCGCCGCCAGCAGCGTCGGCAGGCCCTTGCGCGGCTCGTTGATCCGCCCGACGAAGCCGATCGTGCCCGGCCGACCCTCGGCCGCGCCCCCGGTCCACCGCTCGTCCGGCTCCGCCTCCGCGAAGAACCCGACGTCCACGCCGTTCGGGATCACCACCGCGTCGCCGCCCAGGTGCTCCACCAGGGTCCGCCGCGCGTACTCGCTCACCGCGATCCGCGCCCGCATCTTCTCCAGCCCCGGCTGGAGGATCGAATAGGCGGCGATCATCGCCCGCGAGCGCGGGTTCGAGGTGTGGAACGTCCCCACCATCGGCCCCGACGCCGACCAGGCGGCCAGCATCGACAGGCTCGGCGCGGCCGGCTCGTGGACGTGCAGGATGTCGAACCGGCCCTCGTGCAGCCACCGCCGCACCCGCGCCGCCGACAGGATCCCGAAGCTCAGCCGGGCCACCGAACCGTTGTACGGCACCGCGATCGCCCGGCCGGCCGAGACCACGTACGGCGGCAGCGCCTCCTCGTCCTCGGCGGGCGCCAGCACCGACACCGTGTGCCCCAGACCGATCAGGTGCTCGGCCAGGTCCCGGATGTGGAACTGCACCCCGCCGGGGACGTCCCAGTCGTACGGGCAGACGATGCCGATCTTCACGGGTCTCCTCAGACTCCTGCGGGCGGTGCCGCGCGCTCTCTACGGGCTCTTCGGGGGCGGCCCCGGAACGTTCCCCGGGAGGCGGTCAGGCCCCGGAGGCCTCCGCCGCCGGCTCGGGCTCCGCCGCCGGCCGCGCGCCCGGCTCCCGCCCGGCGGCCGCGCCGGGCCCCTCCTCCACCGTCTCACGGACCGGGAGGTCGGCCAGCCAGAACCGCTGCAGCATGTGCCAGTCCTGCGGGTGCTCCCGGATCCCCGCCTCCCACACCGCCGCCATCGCCTGCGTCATCGCCCGGGTCTTCTCCGTGCGGTCACCCTCGGCCGGCACCGGCACCTCCGGGTGGATCCGCGCCCGCAGCAGCGGCCCGTCGTACCACATCGTCACCGGCATCAGCGCCGCCCCGGTCCGCTGGCACAGCGCCGCCGGACCGGCCGGCATCCGGGTCTCCTCCCCGAAGAAGGTCACCCCGATCCCCGCCTCCGAGAGGTCCCGGTCCCCCACCAGGCAGACCATCCGCCCGGCCCGCAACCGCCGCGCCAGCGTGCCGACCACGTTCACCGAGCCGCCGGTCAGCGCCAGCACCTCCATGCCCAGGCCCTCACGGAACGCCACGAAGCGGTCGAACAGCCGCTCCGGCTTCAACCGCTCCGCCACCGTGGTGAACGGGTACCCCTCCAGCGCCACCCAGGCGCCCGCCAGGTCCCAGTTCGCCGAGTGCGGCAGGGCGATCACCGCGCCGCGCCCCGAGTCCAGGGCCTCCTTCAGCGCCTCGAAGCCCTCCACCCGGACGTCCCGGGCGATCCGCTCCCGGCCCCACACCGGCAGCCGGAACGACTCCTGCCAGTACCGCAGGTACGAACGCATCCCGGCCCGCGACAGCTCCCGCAGCCGGACCTCGTCCGCCTCCGGGCACACCCGCCGCAGATTCGCCTCCAGCTGCCGCACCCGCGGGCCGCGCCTGCGCCACGCGTAGTCCGCCAGCCCGTCGAACAAGGCCCGCGCCGCCGGCTCGGGCAGGTGCTTGAGCGCCCCCCACCCCGCCGCGTACGCCGCGTAGACCAGTCGGTCCTTCACCGAAAAACCCGCCCCTCAGCCGCCGGCCGCCACGCGGTCCGCCTCGAACGCCTCACGGCGCACCGTCAGCATCCGCTGGAACACCGTCACCAGGCTCCCGACCGCCACCAGCCACAACGCCACCGGCAGCAGCCACTCCACGTACTCCACCCCGAAGGTGTGCAGACCCGCCACACCGGCCGCCACCAGGCTGATCACCAGCCGCTCGGCCCGCTCCACCAGCCCCGACACGTCGCACGGCAGGCCCTGGCTCTCCGCCCGCGCCTTGGTGTACGACACCACCAGCCCGCTCGCCAGGCAGAAGATCGCCACCGCGCACAGCAGGTTGTTGTCGCCCTTGCCCGCGTACCACATCGCCAGGCCGCCGAAGATCGCCGCGTCCGCCACCCGGTCCAGCGTCGAGTCCAGGAACGCCCCCCACTTGGTGGACTTCCCCAACTGCCGGGCCATGTTCCCGTCCACCAGGTCCGAGAAGATGAACAGCGTGATCGTGATGGTGCCCCAGAAGAACTCCCCACGCGGGAAGAACACCAGCGCACCCGCCACCGAACCGGCCGTACCGACCAGCGTCACGGTGTCCGGACTCACACCCAGACGGATCAGGAACGCGGCGAACGGGGTCAGAACACGTGTGAAGAAGGCACGCGCGTATTTGTTGAGCATGGCCTTCCCGACCGCTCCGATCTTCCTGGTACCCGCCTGCGGCCGGGGTGCGCGGCAGACGGCCGAATGGATCAGCCCACCCGGCGCACCCATCGTAGCCACGCCGACCGACCGACCCCGCGCACGCACCACCCACCCGCCGCTCGCGCGCCCCCCGGACCACCCGCACCTAGACTTTCCCTGACAGCCTCGGCGCCACGGGAGGAGACCCCGATGCCCGACCGCAGCACCGTCCGAGCCGGCCAGGCCCCCACCGTGACCGGACCCGGCGACCTGCGAAACGTCGTCCTCATCGGCTGCGCCGGCGTGGGCAAGACCACCCTCGCCGAATCCCTCGCCCTCGCCGCCGGCGCCGTCGGACGCCCCGGCCGGGTGACCGACGGCACCACCGTCTCCGACCACGAACCCATCGAGCACCAGCAGCAGCGCTCCGTCCAGCTCTCCGTGCTCCCGCTCGAATGGCACGGCGTCAAGATCAACCTGATCGACCCGCCCGGCCATCCCGACTTCGCCGCCGACCTGCGCGCCGCCCTGCACGCCGCCGACGCCGCCGTCTTCGTCGTCTCCGCCACCGACCCGGTCACCGCCCCCACCCGCGCCCTCTGGCGCGAATGCGCCGCCGAGTCCGTCCCCCGCGCCATCGCCGTCGCCAAGCTCGACCTCGCCCACGGCAGCTTCGAGGACATCCTCACCGCCTGCCACGACGCCTTCGACCTCGGCCCCGACACCCTCCGGCCGCTCTTCCTCCCCGTCCACCACGACGGCCGCCCCGACGGCAGCGTCGACCTCCTCACCGGCCACACCTACGGACAGGCCGACCCGCTCCCCGACACCGCGCCCGCCCGGGAAAGCCTCGTCGAGGCCATCTCCGGCCAGGACGACACCCTCATGGAGCAGTACCTCGCCGGCGAAACCCTCGACACCGACTCCCTCGAAGCCGGCATGCGCCGCGAAGTCCTCGCCTGCGCCCTCCACCCCGCCGTCCCCACCAGCGACAACGGCCTCGGCGCCACCGAACTCCTCGACCTCATCACCGCCACCTTCCCCGACCCCACCGAACGCACCCGCCCCGCCCCCGCCTGCGACCCCGACGCCCCCCTCGCCGCCCAGGTCGTCCGCGTCACCGGCGACGCCTACGTCGGCCGGATCAGCCTGCTCCGCCTCTACGCCGGCACCCTGCGCCCCGACACCCGCATCCACCTCACCGGCCCCGACCACCCCGCCGACCAGGACGGCGACGAACGCGTCACCGGCCTCACCAGCCCCTTCGGCAAACTCCAGCGACCCGTCCCGCACGCCGTCGCCGGCGACCTCGTCTGCGCCGCCAAACTCACCACCGCCCGCGCCGGCGACACCGTCCACGAACCCGGCCACCCCGTCGAACTCGACGCCTGGACCCTCCCCGAACCCCTGCTCCCGATCGCCGTCGAAGCCCACAGCAAGGCCGACGACGACAAGCTCTCCCAGGCCCTCGCCCGACTCGCCGCCGAAGACCAGGCCCTACGCCTCGAACAGAACGCCGACACCTACCAGCTCGTCCTCTGGTGCACCGGCGAAGCCCACGCCGAAGCCGTCCTCGACCGCCTCCGCAACCGCCACGGCGTCCACGTCGACACCGTCGAACACAAGGTCGCCCTCCGCGAGACCTTCGGCACCGCCGCCGCCGGCCACGGCCGCCTGGTCAAACAGTCCGGCGGCCACGGCCAGTACGCCATCTGCGACCTGGAGGTCGAACCCCTCCCGGCCGGCTCCGGCTTCGAATTCCAGGAACACGTCGTCGGCGGCGCCGTCCCCAAACACTTCATCCCCTCCGTCGAGAAGGGCGTCCGCGCCCAACTCGCCAAGGGCGTCGCCACCGGCCACCCGCTCGTCGACATCCGGGTCACCCTCACCGACGGCAAGGCGCACTCCGTCGACTCCTCCGACTCCGCCTTCCAGAACGCCGCCGCCCTCGCCCTGCGCGACGCCGCCGAACACGCCGTCATCCGGCTCCTCGAACCCGTCGCCGCCGTCAGCGTGCTGCTCCCCGACGACTACCTCGGCGCCGTCCTCGGCGACCTCTCCGCCCGCCGCGGCCGCGTCCTCGGCACCGAGACCGCCGGCCCCGGCCTCACCCTGCTGCGCGCCGAGGTCCCCGAACTCGAACTCGCCCGCTACCCCGTCGACCTGCGCTCACTCACCCACGGCACCGCCGAGTTCAGCCGCGCCCACCTGCGCCACGAACCGATGCCCCCCGCCCTCGCTGCCCGCTTCACCGACAAGGACGGCTGACGCACCGCTGACCGCCGGCCGCTCCTACCGCTGCGGCAGGGCGCACGCCGCCGTGCCGCCCGGCAGCCGGTGCCGGTTGCGCGCCACCCACCGGTACACCAGCGCCGCCACCGGCCGCACCGGCGCCAGCGCCAGCACCCCGCCCAGGTACGCCCACACCCCGCCCGAACGCATCAGCAGCCGCGCCACCGCCTGCGCCCCGCCGTACACCCGGCCCGTCGGCGTCACCCAGAGCACCTCGCGCTCCGCGCGCTCCCAGGACACCTCCCCGCGCCCCCCGGCCAAGGCGTCCAACCCGGCCAGATCCGCGAACTGGAACGGCACCGCCTCCCAGCCCCCCGACGCCAGCGTCTGCCGCAGGTAGCGCTCCGCCCAGGTCGCGCACGTCGTGCAGAACGCGCAGTCCCCGTCGAAGACCAGCACCGGATCCGTCAGTTCAGCCTGCTCAGCGATCGCCATACCGCCATCGTGCACCACCCGACACCTTCGCCCGCGCTCAGGGGCGTCGAGCAGGCGAAACGTGGGCATCATGCTGCACAGGCCCACCGTGGCCCGTTCGTGACGGCACTTCAGACGATCATCCACACGCCGGCACCACGGCACGGTAACCTGCCGCAGGACACAAGGGGAGGAGGGGACGCCACCGTGACCACACTCGACATGACCCCGGGTGCGCAGATACCCCGGACCGACGCCGGCCCGCAGACCGCCGTCACCCAGGCGCTCTCCTCGGCCGCGTACCGCGACAGCGAGGTCCACACGTTCGCCGAGAAACCCGGCGCCACCGCGAAGAAGGGCCGCTTCGCCCTCTTCCGGCCCAACCTGGGCGAGGCCTTCAGCAAGGCCCTCATCTCCCGCACCCTCGGCGGCGACCGCAAACCCCTGGTGCCCTCCTTCGGCATCGACAGCCGCCAGGTCGTCGAACACGCCCTCGCCGCCGAGGAGATCCGCCGCAACCGCGACCGGCAGCTGACCGGCATCACCGTCGTCACCGGCGTGCTCTGCCTGCCCGGCACCGCGCTCTGGCTCGGCGCCTTCCAGCTCCGCGCCTGGCTCAAGCGCGACAACCCCAAGAACGCCGGTGCCTACGGCGCCCTGGTCCTCACGCTCGCCGTCGCCCTCGCCGTCCTGCTCGCGATCAAGCCACCCGCCGGCGGCATCCTCGGCCTCTACCTGCGCGTCGTGATGCTCGCCCCGGTCATCGGCTGGTACCTGGCCAAGCGCATCGTCGAACGCACCGCCGTCGACCTGCGCTCCCGCTGGCTCGCCCTGGTCGAGGGCAACGCCGTCGCCGCCACCGTCCCGATGGCCGTCCCCCGCGACGACCTCGACAAGAAGGCCGCCGACCTGCGCGCCAAACTCGGCCGGCTCGAATCCGAGCAGGACACCAACATCCAGCACTACGCCGGACCCAAGGGCATCCTCGGCGCCGGCCGCCGCTGGGGCGAGTGGAAGGTCATCGACACCCTGCGCCCCGCCGAGGGCCAGCTCGACTTCCGCCAGTTCCACCCCTGGGACCTCGTCCGCAAGATCTCCGGCCACCTCAAGGCCCTCGGCATCAGCGAGGTCGCCAACAGCGGCATCCCCGACGTCCAGATCAAGCAGTGGGTGGTCTACGAGGTCGGCGAGAGCGCCGACGAGATCAGCCGCCCCGCCAACGCCGACATGGACGGCGACCACATGCGCGACTTCGCCGTCCAGGCCGTCGCCAACAAGCAGACCTTCCCCGGCGGCCCCCGGCACTACCTCGCCACCCAGTTCATCACCCACGACGGCAAGCTGGTGCTGACTTTCACCGTCACCGTCGCCCTGCTCGCCAACACCCTCAACGTCACCGTCGCGGCCTTCGCGCTCGGCCCGCTCGACGGCTTCTTCTTCGACAAGCCCAAGGACAAGGAGAAGTCGGTCGCCAAGACCGTCAAGTTCTGGGAGGACCGGACGGTCAAGCTCCCCCTGATCGACAACGACGAGGTCGTCCGGCAGGCCGTCCGCGCCCCCTTCTACCGGATGCCCGGCCTGCTCGGCTGGCTCGGCGGCGGCCTCGGCCTGCCCGAGCCCTTCGGCCTCCGGCACGTCTGGGCCGGCCTGCCCTGGGGCACCCGCAGCATGGCCGACAACGCGCTCAACGTCTCGCACCCGGTGATCACCGCCGTCCACACCGCGACGACGGAGTTCCTCGCCGAGCACGACCTCGACACCGAACGCGCCTTCAAGGGCCGGATGGCCGGCCTCAAGGCCGAGGCCCAGGGCAGCCGCCCGTTCAAGGTCGACCAGTACGACGCCTGAACGCCCGTACGCCGCAACGGAGAGGGCCCCGCCGACCTTCACGGTCGGCGGGGCCCTCTCCGTACTCCTCAGTCCTGCGGCCAGGCCTCGGCCAGCATCTTCCGGGTGTCCGCCAGCAGCTGCGGCAGCACCTTGGTGTGGCCGACCACCGGCATGAAGTTGGTGTCCCCGCCCCAGCGCGGCACCACGTGCTGGTGCAGGTGCGCCGCGATCCCGGCACCGGCCGCCGCGCCCTGGTTCATCCCGATGTTGAAGCCGTGCGCACCGGAGGCCGCGCGCAGCGCCGTCATCGCCTTCTTGGTGAACACCGCCAGCTCGGCCGTCTCCGCCTCGTCCAGCTCGGTGTAGTCCGCCGCGTGCCGGTACGGGACCACCATGAGGTGCCCCCCGTTGTACGGGTACAGGTTGAGGACCGCGAACACGGCGCTCCCGCGCGCGACGACCAGCCCGTCCTCGTCGCTCAGCGACGGGATCGTGCAGAACGGGCAACCGTCGTCCGGAGCCGGGCCGGTGGGCTTGTTCTCGCCCTGGATGTAGGCCATCCGATGGGGGGTCCACAGGCGGCGGAAGCCGTCCGGCTCCCCGACGCCCCGCTGCAGTTCCGGCTCAGTCGTCATGCTGATCAGCATATTCGCCCAGCCGTGCTTGCAAAGCCGCGCGGGGCAGACTCCGAAGAGCCTGCCCCGCGATCCCCGCTTGGGCGGGGCCTACGGTGTCGTCCTCGCCCACGTACTTCTCGGGGTCCGGATCACCCCCGCTCATGCGGGGCCCACGTCACACCTGGATGCGACGCTCCACCGCGTCCACGATCTCGGCGATCGCGTCGGCCAGCGGCACACCGTTCTTCTGCTCGCCGTTGCGGTAGCGGAAGGAGACCGCGCCCGCCTCGACGTCGTCGTTGCCGGCGATCAGCATGAACGGGACCTTGGTCTTCTGGGCGTTCCTGATCTTCTTCTGCATCCGGTCGTCCGAGGTGTCCACCTCGACCCGGATCCCGCGCTTCTTCAGCTCGGCCGCGACCTCCAGCAGGTACGGCACGTGCTCGTCGGTGATCGGGATGCCGGTCACGGTGACCGGGGCCAGCCACGGCGGCATGGCGCCGGCGTAGTGCTCCAGCAGCACCGCGAAGAAGCGCTCGATCGAGCCGAACAGCGCCCGGTGGATCATGACCGGCCGCTGACGCGAGCCGTCCGCCGCCGTGTACTCCAGGTCGAAACGGACCGGCAGGTTGAAGTCCAACTGAATCGTGCTCATCTGCCAGGTACGACCGATAGCGTCCCGCGCCTGCACCGAGATCTTCGGGCCGTAGAAGGCCGCGCCGCCCGGGTCCGGGACCAGCGGCAGGCCCTGCTTCTCGGCCACGGCCGCCAGGACGGCAGTGGCCTCCTCCCAGGTCTCGTCGTCGCCGACGAACTTTTCCTCGTCCTTGGTGGACAGCTCCAGGTAGAAGTCAGTCAGACCGTAGTCGCGCAGCAGGTTGAGCACGAAGGTCAGCGTCGAGTCGAGCTCGTCCGCCATCTGCTCACGGGTGCAGTAGATGTGCGCGTCGTCCTGGGTGAAGCCGCGGGCGCGGGTCAGGCCGTGCACCACGCCGGACTTCTCGTACCGGTACACGGTCCCGAACTCGAAGAGGCGCAGCGGCAGTTCACGGTACGAGCGGCCGCGCGCGTCGAAGATCAGGTTGTGCATCGGGCAGTTCATCGGCTTGAGGTAGTAGTCCACGCCCTCGTCGAGCTGCATGGGCGGGTACATACCGTCCGCGTACCAGTCGAGGTGGCCGCTCTTCTCGAAGAGCTTCCCCTTGGTGGCGTGCGGGGTGTAGACGAACTCGTAGCCCTCCTCCTCATGCCGGCGGCGCGAGTAGTCCTCCATGGCGCGGCGGATGATGCCGCCCTTGGGGTGGAAGACGGCGAGGCCGGAGCCGATCTCCTCGGGGATGGAGAAGAGGTCGAGCTCGTTGCCGAGCTTGCGGTGGTCGCGCTTGGCAGCCTCCTCCAGGAACTCCAGGTGTGCCTTGAGCTCGTCCTTGCTCGGCCAGGCGGTGCCGTACAACCTCTGGAGCATCGGATTCTTCTCGCTGCCGCGCCAGTAGGCGGCGGCCGAGCGCATGATCTTGAACGCCGGGATCATCCGGGTCGACGGCAGGTGCGGGCCGCGGCAGAGGTCGCCCCAGCACAGGTCGCCGCTCTTGGCGTCCAGGTTGTCGTAGATGGTGAGCTCGCCGGCGCCGACCTCGACGTCGGCGCCCTCGCCGGCGGTGGCGGCGGAGCCCTTGAGGCCGATCAGCTCCAGCTTGTACGGCTCGCCGGCCAGCTCCTCGCGGGCGGCCTCGTCGGTGACCACGCGGCGGGAGAACTTCTGCCCGCGCTTGATGATCTCCTGCATGCGCTTCTCGATGGCCTTGAGGTCATCGGGGTGGAAGGGCTTCTCGACGTCGAAGTCGTAGTAGAAGCCGTCCTTGACCGGCGGGCCGATGCCGAGCTTGGCCTCCGGGAAGAGCTGCTGCACGGCCTGGGCCATGACGTGCGCGGTGGAGTGGCGCAGGATGTCGAGGCCGTCCTGGCTGCCGATCGCGACCGGCTCGACCTCGTCGCCGTCCTGGACGGCGTAGGCGAGGTCCTTGAGCTGGCCGCCGACGCGGGCGGCGATGATCGAGCGGTCGTCGGCGAAGAGCTCGGCGGCCGTAGTGCCCGTGGTCACCACGCGCTCTTCCCGATCGGGTTCGCGGTTGATGATTACCCGGACGTCCGTCACCGGTCTCTCCTGACGTGCTGGATTCATAGGACGCAACACTTCGCTGCGCGTCACGATGGTACCGAGACCGGTGGCCCCACCGTCACCTCCGTACCCTCCCTACCCCTCCCGCGCTTCGCCCAGGGTCTTGAGCAGCCGTTCCCGCTCGGCCTCCTCCAGGCCGCAGGGCTCCAGGCCGGTGGGCCGGGTGAGGCGGCGGAAGCCGCCGCGGCGTTCCAGCCGGCCGCTGACCCGGACGGGAGTGCCGGCCAGGTGGGCCTCGACGGCGAGCCGGTAGGCGGGGTCGGCCAGCCGGACCTTGACCTCGTCGACCTCGGCGCCGCCGAGCACCCGCAGGCGCGCCGTGCCCGGTCCGGCCGGGTCGGCGCGCTTGAGACGGACGACGAGGCCGACCACCGTGACGGCGACCGCGGGCTCGATGCGTTCGAGCAGTTCGGCGGCCTCGGCGAGGGCGGGCAGGTCGCCGGGCGAGAACTCCAGGGCGATCCGGCGGTCGCCGAAGCCGCCGGGGGTGCCGGCGGCGGCCGACCAGGCGACGGTGAACCGGCCGGCGGTGGCGCCGCGGACGAGTTCCTGGACGGATTCGACCAGCTCCCGGCTGACGCCGGACTGGACGGCGTTCTCGAAGGCCTCGGCGCCGCCGCTGACCCGGCGGTAGTCGACGGCGTCGCGCAGCGCCTCCAGGGCGCGGACGAGGGTGGTGACGGCGGCCCGGCCCTCGGGGGCGGGGGTGTAGGCGGTGAGGCCGGGTCCGCCGCCGACGACCAGGACGCGGTCGAGGAAGTCGCCGGCCCAGCTGTCGAGGCGGGCGCCGAAGTAGGCGGCGCGGGTGCGGCCGGCCTTGGCCCCGGCGGCGAGCATGGTGCGCGCCGCCCGCTGGAGCCGTTCGGTGTCGTCCCAGGGGACGGTGCCCGGGGTGACGGTGCCGGGGGTGGCAGCGAGGTCGCGGCGCCACTGGAGTTCGTCGCCGGGCACGGCGAGCGCCAGCAGGATGGCGCGGGCGGAGGGGCTGGCGGAGCGGGAGAGCGCGGTGACGGCGTCGGTGAGCAGTTCGACGGCGTCGTCGAAGCCGTCGCCGGCGGGGACGAGCAGGCTGGTGCCGGGGTCGGTGCCGTCCGGGGGTGTCCAGCGTCCGTAGCGGGCGGAGGGTCCGCCGCGCCGGACCCAGCCGTGCCGGGCCAGCAGGGTGGCGAGCACGGCGGGGTCGACGGCGCCCGGGTCGGGCAGCGGCCCGGCCGGGGCCGGCTCGCCGGGCGCGGGGCGCGGCGGCCGGTACGGCAGTGGCCCGTGGGGCAGTGTCATGGTGCGGCTCCTCCCGGCCGGGCCGGGGCCGTCACGGGCTGCCGCCCGCGCCGACCCTGGCCATGATGTCGCACAGGGCGCGGTCGTCGAAGACCTTCGCGGTGGGGACCCGGACGTTGGTCCGGCGCTGTCCGGTGACCGGGTGCCCGGCCAGGTTGACCCAGTAGCAGCAGTGCCGCAGTTCCAGGGCGTCGGGCCGGGCGGTGAGCCAGCGGTCGACGTGCCGGGGCAGCAGCATGACGACCAGGATGCGGGGGACGGCGACCCGGGGCCGGGCGAGCTTCCGCAGGTGGTCGTTGTCGAGGGTGAAGCTGAAGTGGGCGCCGCGCGGGTCGGGGGCGATCTGCTGGGTGGCCTTCAGCTGGATCTTGATGGTGACCTCGTCGTCGACCTCGTGGGTGCGCGAGCCGTGGCTGACCTGCCAGTCGATGCCGTTGTCGGGGAACGGCTGGGAGAGCGAGCAGCCGGCCGCGGCGGCGACCGCGTGCAGGTAGCCGACCTGCAGGGTCTCCATGCAGGCGGTCACCGCCAGGTCGCCCCGCAGGACGGCCGCCGTCTCGTCGGGCTGCGGCTGGGTCAGCGCCATGGCCGGACTTCCTCCCCCTGTCCCCCCCACCTGTGGGCAGGGTGCCCGGCCGATGCCCCGTCAAACGGTTGAGGGGGCGTCAGGGGCGGGTATCACCGGGGCGGGACCGCGCAGTTTTCGAGGGGCAGTCATGCAGCAGCACTGGTTCACCGGCCCGCTCGCCTCCTTCGACACCGAGACCACCGGCGTGGACGTCGAGACCGATCGCATCGTCTCGGCCGCCCTGGTGGTCCAACCCGCCCCGGGCGCGGCTCCGGAGGCGGTCACCTGGCTGGCGGACCCGGGGGTGCCGATACCCGACGGGGCCCGGGCGGTGCACGGGATCAGCGACGAGCAGGTGCAGGCGTCCGGGCGGCCGGCGGGGGTGGTGGTGGCGGAGGTGGCCGCGGCCCTGGCAGAGCAGGCGCGGGCGGGGCGGCCGGTGGTGGTGATGAACGCGCCGTACGACCTGACGCTGCTGGACCGGGAGCTGAGGCGGCACCGGGGGGTGTCGCTGACCGAGGCGACGGGTCCGGCGGGGCTGCTGGTGCTGGATCCGCGGGTGCTGGACAAGCACGTGGACCGGTACCGGCGGGGCCGGCGGACGCTGACGGACCTGTGCGCGCACTACGGGGTGGAGCTGACGGGGGCGCATGACGCGGCGGCGGACGCGACGGCGGCGCTGGGGGTGGTCCGGACGATCGGCGCGCGGTACCCGGGGGCGTTGGGCGGGTTCTCGGTGGCGGAGCTGCATCTGCGTCAGGCGGTCTGGCACGCGGCGCAGGCCCGGGGGTTGCAGGCGTGGTTCGACCGGTCGGGGGCGGACGAGCGGGTGGACCTGTCCTGGCCGCTGCGGCCGGCCCGGTGCGGTTGCGGGCGGCGGCTGTCGGTGGAGCACGAGTGCGAGGTGGCGGCGTAGGAACGCCGCAGGCCCTGACCGGTTTCCTGGTCAGGGCCTGCGTGCTGTCCGGGTGGGCGATACTGGGATCGAACCAGTGACCCCTTCGGTGTGAACGAAGTGCTCTCCCGCTGAGCTAATCGCCCGGGCAACGAGATGAACTCTAGCACCATTCGGGGGGTGCCGTACAACTCGCTCGGGTTGTGGGGGCCGACACATCCGCAGAACTCCTGCTCGGTACGGAAGGTGACTGCGCCTCAGTACATTCCCGGGCACCGTTCGCCGGATTGCGGAAATACATGTGAGGCCCAGCCGATAATCGGCTGGGCCTCACATATCACAATGCATTCCGGTGGGCGATACTGGGATCGAACCAGTGACCCCTTCGGTGTGAACGAAGTGCTCTCCCGCTGAGCTAATCGCCCGGGTGCAGGGAAAACATTACCGCATCCCGGAGGGTGGTCCGAACACGCTCACCCCCGCCCCCCTCACCCGGACGGCCGACGGCCGGTCGGCTCAGTCCTCGTGGATCTTCCACGGCATGACCAGCCCGTACTTCCACAGGTACCAGCCGCCGATCGCGGCCATCACCGTCAGGCCGATCGCGGTGAGCGTGAGGTTGCGGCGGCGGACCTTCGGGTCCAGGGCCTTCTGGGCGGCCTCGGCCACCTTGCGGCGGGTCCAGCGCAGCGCCAGCTGGGCCCAGACGAACTCGGTCGCCCAGATGCCCATGCCGAGGAAGATCACCACCCAGCCGGGGCCGGGCAGCGGGAGCATGATCACGCCGAGCACCACGACCGCGAGGCCGATCAGGAAGACGGCCACCTGCCAGCTCAGGTGCAGCGGCCGGGAGCGGCGGATGAAGTGCGGGGCGCGCGAGCCGAGCGGCTTGCCGCCGTCCGCGTCCGTCCCCGGCTCCGGCTCCGCGCCCGGCTGCCCACCGTTCCCCGATCCGTTCGGCACCCCCGTGTCGTCCGGCACGACCGCATCCCCCGTTCCGGTGTTCCCGCCCGCGTCACCGCGTGCCTTGTCGCTTCGTACAGTCATGCCAGGAAACTAACCGAGAAGGGCGCGGGTAATCGTCCGGCGGGCAGTCTGTGGCGATTCCGCAATGCGCCGTAAGGGGTACGACTCGCGCCCGAATCGGGACAGAGGGGTTTACATCGGTCTTGGAGGTGGGATGGTCCGTTCGCCGACGTGCGATTCCCCGAGCGCACACTGAGCGAAAGGCCATGGCGCTTATGAACACCACGGTCAGCTGCGAGCTGCACCTGCGCCTCATCGTGTCCAGCGAGTCCTCACTGCCCGTCCCCGCGGGCCTGCGCTACGACACCGCCGACCCCTATGCCGTGCACGCCACGTTCCACACCGGCGCGGACGAGACCGTGGAGTGGGTGTTCGCCCGAGATCTCCTTGCGGAGGGGCTGCACCGACCCACCGGTACCGGCGACGTCCGGGTCTGGCCGTCGCGCAGCCACGGGCAAGGGGTGGTCTGCATCGCGCTGAGCTCTCCGGAAGGAGAAGCCCTGCTGGAGGCCCCGGCCCGGGCGCTTGAGTCGTTCCTCAAGCGGACGGACGCCGCCGTGCCCCCCGGCACCGAACACCGTCACTTCGACCTCGACCGGGAGCTGTCCCACATCCTCGCCGAAAGCTGACTTCCCGCCCGGAGGCGGTCGCACCCCGCTGTCGGCGGGGTCGTACCCCCTGCCGTCACCGCAGCCGTCCTACTCGGGGGCACGGCAGCAGACTCAGCCGCGCACGACGCGGTCTCGGGGCAGGTGATGAAACGGTTCCGCTCCCAACCGGAGCGGGTCCCCAGCACCGCACGCGCCCGGCACCGGAGCCGGCCATCCCACGGGTGGCCGGCCTCGCTGCCGGGCGCGGCCGTTCCCGCCCCGGATGCGCAAGGGTGCCCCTTCGGCCATGCCGCCGCGCCCGCCGTCCCGGACATCTCCGTACACACCGGCCGGATCCGTACACGCCTTCGATTGAAGCCGCCGCCGCACGTCGCACCACCCCGGTAAGGTCTGGGAATGACCCGTAGTCGCGGGGTGCCACCGGCCCCCTCCGCACGAGGAGCCTCCACGTGCTGATCACCCATGACACCGAGTGCGCGCTGAGCATCCTCGTCGAGCTGCTGAACACCGCGCCCGAGGTCTGCGGCACCGAGCTGCTGCCCGATGTGACGGCGCTGGACGCCTTCGTGGTCCGGCAGGAGATCAGCGAGGTCGACTCGCTGACCGAGGACGACCTGCACCGGGTGCACGCACTGCGGTCCCGGCTGCGCGAGGTCTTCGGGACGGAGTCCACGGCGGAGGCCGCCGAGCTGGTGAACGCGCTGGTCGCGGCGGCCGGCACGACGCCCCGGCTGACCAACCACGACCACCACGGGTGGCACATCCACTACTTCGCGCCGCACGCCGCGCTGGGCGACCACCTGGCCGCCGAGCTGGGCATGGCGCTGGCCTTCATCCTGACCGCGGGCGAGCGGGAACGGCTGCGGCGCTGCGAGGCGCCGGACTGCGCACGGGTCTTCGTCGACCTGTCGCGCAACCGCTCGCGCCGCTACTGCGACAGCCGGACCTGCGGGAACCGGCTGCACGTGGCGGCCTACCGGGCCCGTCAGCGGTCGGCCGAGACGGTGCCCAGTACGACGTAAGGGCCCGCGGGCGGGCCCGGGTCAGATGCCGCGGCGGCGCAGGATCTCCTCGATGTCGGCGAAGTCGCCGAGGCCGTCGTCGGACTTGCCCTTCTTGGCCGGACCGGCCGGCTTGGCGTCCTTGGCCGGTTTCGGGGCCTGCGCGGCGCCCGGGGTGCCGCTGAGGGCCGGGCGGGCGGGGCCGGGGCCGGTGGCCGCGGGGCGGGTCCCGCCGTCCGTGACGGCGCCGCGGCGGCCCGCCCAGCGGGTGGCGACCAGCAGTCCGGCCGAGACGGCCAGCAGGACGATGCCGGTCCAGACCCGGGGGTCGAACACCAGCTTCGTCGCCCAGTCGGCGAGCTCGCCGCCGATCGTCCGGGCCACCGGGAAGAGCCCGGTCAGGTAGAGGCCGGCGGGCAGCAGCGCGACGGCGAGCCAGCGGGTGGCGGACCGGAGGCGCCGGCGGCGGGCGCGCAGGCCGGCCACGGCCAGCCCGGCCGCCGTGAGCGCGAAGCTGACCGCCGCCGTCAGCACGGCCGGCTCCCGTCGCCGGGTGCTGCCGTGCCAGTCGGACTGATCATCTCGTCGGACCTCCCGTCGCGCCGGTCTGGCCGGGCCCGGCCGCCGGAACGGCACGGTGCCCACTAGTGGAACACTGAGGGCATGATCGAAGGTTCCCTCCCCCGTCTCGAGTTCTGGTGCGAGCTCCAGTGCCCGGACTGCCGCACCGCCCTGGACGACGTCCGACAGCTGCGCGCCCGGTACGGCGACGCGCTCCCGATCGAGCTGCGGCACTTCCCGCTGGAGAAGCACAAGCACGCCTACGCCGCGGCCGAGGCCGCCGAGGAGGCGTTCGCCCAGGGCCTCGGCTGGCCGTTCGTCGAGGCGCTGCTGGCCCGGGTCGAGGACCTGGCGGCGCGCGGCACCGAGGTGCTGCTGGAGGTGGCCCGGGAGGTCGGGGTGGACGCCGAGGAGGTGGACACCGCGCTGGTGGACGGGCGGCACATGCTGGTCGTGGACTCCGACCAGGCGGAGGGCAAGGCGATCGGCGTGAAGGGCACGCCGACGTACCTGATCGCCGGGCAGAAGCTGGACGGCGGGCAGAGCCAGGACGGTCTGCTGGACCGGATCATCGCCATCGTCGAGGCGGCGAAGGCCTCCTGACGACCGGTCACCGGACGCCGGGTCAGATCAGCGGCTTGCCGTAGACCCGGTTGGTGACCCGGTAGCCGAGCGACTCGTAGAGGCGGATCGCGACCTCGTTGCCGCTGAAGACGTTCAGCCCGAGGTCGCGGACGCCCGCGAGCCGGCACTCCTGCTCGGCGACCCGCATCAGCGCCCGGCCGTGGCCGCGGCCCCGGTGGGCCTCGGCCACCTCGACCACCATGACCCAGGCGAGCGGGGCGCCGCCGGGCAGGTCGCGGATCCGCAGGGCCAGCCAGAGCGAACCGAGCGGGTCCCCCTCCCCCGCCGCCTCCCCCGCCCCGTAGAGGCGGCGCAGCGCGACGCCGGGGGTGTCCGCGCCCTGCGGCAGCAGGTGGGTGTGGTCGGCGTCGGACTTGGCCCGGGCCTGTTCCTCGCCGAGGCCGGAGGCCAGCAGGTCCTTCAGGTAGCCCTGCTTGGCCTCGGCGAGCCAGGCCGGGAACTCCCGGGCGTCGATCGGGCGGGCGGTGACGCCGGGCGGCAGGGCGGGCGGCTCGGCGAGCTCCTTGGCCATGTTCCGCATCCGCTCGCGGTAGCCGAGGGTGGCCGCGAGCGAGCGGGCGACCTGCGCGGTCTCGGGGATATCGGCGTCCACCCGGGTGCAGCCCCAGCCGCGCAGCACCTCCTCGGCGGCCAGTGCGCCGATCGTCCCGCGCCCCCGGCCGCGCCCGTTGCTGATCTCCAACTCGGATATCTCGCCCCAGAGTTGGTCGCCGCGCGGCACGGCAGTGGTGCGCAGGCCGCCGACCGGGCGGCCGTTGACGCAGATCTGCCAGCGTCTGGTCCGGCCGCCGGCCGGGGTGGGGGTCTGCGGGCTCTCGGGGCGCAGGGTGGTGGTCATGTGGGGTCCCTTTCCCCGCCGTCCGGGTGTTCTACCGGCTCCGGGTCCGGCGGGGGTGCGGGGCTGCGGGGACCGGGGGCTCAGGGGTCGAGGTCGTCGCCGCTGCGCTCGGTGAAGACGGCCATCGCCTTGGCGGTGACCGGGCCGGGGCCGGGGAGTTCGCGGTCGTCGACCCGGGTGACGGCCTGGACGTCGCGCAGGGTGGAGGTCAGGAAGATCTCCTCGGCGTCCCGCAGCGCGTCGAGCGGCAGGTCGGCCTCCTCGGCGCCGCACCAGTCGACGACGAGCTGCCGGGTGATGCCGGCCAGGCAGCCGGAGCTGAGCGGCGGGGTGAGCAGGCGCCCGTCGAGGACCACGAAGACGTTGGAGCCGGTGCCCTCGCAGAGCCGGCCGGCGGTGTTGGCGAGCAGCGCCTCGGAGGCGCCGGCCCGGTGGGCGGCGGCGAGGGCGACGACGTTCTCGGCGTACGAGGTGGTCTTGAGCCCGGCGACGGCGCTGTGCTCGTTGCGGCGCCAGGGGACGACGGCGACGGCGGTGGTGTCCGGGCGGCGGGCGGCGGTGCCGAGGGAGGCGACCAGGGTGGGGGTGTCGTCGCCGCGCTCGGAGCCGAGCGGCGAGCGGCCGCCGGTGTAGGTGAGGCGCAGCCGGCCGAGCGGCATCGGGTTGGCGGCGAGGACCTCGGCGCAGGCTTCCCGGACCAGGTCGTGGTCGGGGTCGGGCAGGCCGAGGCCGCGGGCGGAGCGGGTGAGCCGGTCGAGGTGGCGGGTGAGCGCGAAGGCCCGGCCGTCGACGGCCTTCATGGTCTCGAAGACGCCGTCGCCGGTGGTGAGTCCGTGGTCGAGGACGGACAGTGCCGGGTGCGTGGAGTCGACGAGGGTGCCGTTGACCCAGCTGGTGGTCGGATGGTGCATCGAGGGGTGCTCCTCGGGGACGGGGCGTGGGCGGGCCGGGCCGGCCGGGGTCCGGTGGCGGCGGGCGCGCTCAGTCGGTGTCGGGGTGGCTTTCGGCACCCGACGCTATCGCGACCAGGCGGGCGGCCTTCAGCTCGGTTTCCGCCCATTCGCGGTCGGGGTCGGAGCCCCAGGTGATGCCGGCGCCGGTGCCGAAGCGCAGTTCGGGTGCGTCCGGGTCGGTCCGGTCGATCCAGAACGTGCGGATGCCGACGGCGAGTTCGGCTTCGCCGCGGTCGGCGTCGACCCAGCCGACGGCGCCGCAGTAGGGGCCGCGCGGGGCGGTCTCCAGGGCTTCGATGATCCGCAGGGCGCTGGCCTTGGGGGCGCCGGTGACGGAGCCGGGCGGGAAGGTGGCGGCGAGCAGTTCGGGCCAGCCGGCGTCCGCGCGCAGCTCGCCCTCGACGGTGGAGACCAGGTGGACCAGGCCGGGGTGCTTCTCGACGGCGCACAGGTCGGGCACGGTGACGGTGCCGGTCTCGCAGACCCGGCCGAGGTCGTTGCGGACCAGGTCGACGATCATCACGTTCTCCGCGTGGTCCTTGTCGAGCAGGTCGTGCTCGGTGCGGCCGGTGCCCTTGATCGGGCCGGAGGAGACGGTGCGGCCGCGGCGGCGCAGGTAGAGCTCGGGTGAGGCGGTGGCGATCTCGACGCCGTGGCCGGGCAGCCGGATGGTGCCGGCGTAGGGGGCGGGGTTGCCGTGGGCGAGGAGTCCGGTGAGCGCGTCGATGTCGGTGCGGGCCGGGTCGGGCAGCGGCGCGGAGAGCACCCGGCAGAGGTTGGCCTGGTAGACCTCGCCGGCCGCGATGTGTTCGCGGACGCGGCGCACGCCCGCGGTGTAGGCGGCGCGGTCGAGGGAGCTGTGCCAGCTGTCGGCGGCCGGTCCGTGCCAGCCGGCGCCGGAGGGCGGCGCGGGGGCGGGGCGGACGTCGTCGAAGCGGGCGCAGGTGAGCCGGCCCTCGAAGTCGTGGGCGACGGCCCACCAGCCGGTGGAGTCCAGGGCGGCCGGGTCCGAGGTGACGTCGCGCAGCCCGGTCGCGAGGCGGCCGCCGAAGCGGGCGAGGGGGCGGTGGGGGACGGGGTGGCCGGACACGGTTCTCCTGCACGGGGGCTTGCTCGGTCGCGCTGCCTGAAGTGGTCGCGGTGCCGGAAGTGAGCGGTTGCGGTGCCTGAAGTGTAGGTCGGGGGGTGTGAGCAGAGTCGGGCGTCACCCCGGCGTACGCCGGGTGACCTGCGGGTGTCACTCAGGGTGTTCCGTTGCCCCCGGTACGCCCGTCCGGGTCGGCCCGGGCGGGGGTGATTCGGGGCCGTCCAGTGGACACGCGGGGGGCACGCTGCGGGAACGGATTTTTAGCTGGCCCGGGAATCCGCTAGAGTTCAACACGTCGCCAGGGAGCGCAGCCGAGAAAAACGGTGAAGATCCCGGGAGACAGGCGGACGTGGCTCAGTTGGTAGAGCATCACCTTGCCAAGGTGAGGGTCGCGAGTTCGAATCTCGTCGTCCGCTCGACGTAGGACAGTGTAAGATCGTCCTTCGTGTGTTGCCTGGTGGAGTGGCCGAGAGGCGAGGCAACGGCCTGCAAAGCCGTCTACACGGGTTCAAATCCCGTCTCCACCTCCAAGAGGATCACCCGGTTCCGCCGGGTGACCTCCCCGCGCGATTAGCTCAGCGGGAGAGCACTACCTTGACACGGTAGGGGTCACTGGTTCAATCCCAGTATCGCGCACCTCACCCGGCCCTGCCGGGAGATCACCCCGCGCGATTAGCTCAGCGGGAGAGCACTACCTTGACACGGTAGGGGTCACTGGTTCAATCCCAGTATCGCGCACGTCGGATCCTTCGGGATCTGCTGCAGGAACGCCAACACCAGGCGCGATTAGCTCAGCGGGAGAGCACTACCTTGACACGGTAGGGGTCACTGGTTCAATCCCAGTATCGCGCACCACAACGGCCGGGGCCGCGACTCTTCAGGAGTCGCGGCCCCGGTCGTTTTCGCGTCGTTGCGCAGCTTGAGAAGAGAAGAGCCGCGTACGGTCGCCCTCACCGACGTCCGTACGCGGCGTCTCCGCCTGCCGGGGTGCTCTGCGCACCGCTCTCGCCCGTCCGCGTGTCATCGCGGTCCGCGGCCTCCCCGGCGGCACTGGCTCCCCGTCCCCAGGGGATCAGTGCCCGTCTGTGTGCCCTCAGTGGCCGATCATCTCGGCCACCGTCTGGGCCTGGCTCGCCATCTGCTCCCAGCCGCCGAACAGCATCGCCAGCAGCACCGCGCAGGGCAGCGCCATGGCCACCGCGACCGCCGGGTGCCTGGTCGGCTCCGCGGCCTGCGGCTGGGTGAAGGCCGGCCGACGGCGGCGGGAGCCGGATCCCGTGAGCTGCGCTGCCATGCCCTGACTCCTGGTTCGTGAACTCGGCCGGTGTGCGGAAGTGGACGCGGTGGACGGCTTACCTCGGGGGACGAGCTCCCCGTCCACCGCTGAGCACAACGCTATGGCCCGAGGGGGTCCGGGGACGTCATGCCGTCGTACTGTTCTCCGGGCCTCCCGGAGGATGACGATCCGACCTACGGACTACTACCGCAGGGGGAGGGACCTTCTCCCCCACCCCCGGGGGAACCCTGAGAGGGGACCCCGAGAAACGATTCGGCAACCCGCCACCCCGATGTCAGTCCAAGATCGGACAATCGGACGGTGGCTACAGGTGTTGCGTATCAGCACACCGCAGCGGCCAGTCCGTAAGCTGTGCCGGACAGGAACTGACGACGCCCCATCCGACGGGGCCTCACCCACAGTCTGACGGGGAAACGAAGATGGCGATGATGCGGCTGAGGCGTGAGGACCCCCGCATCGTCGGGCCGTACCGCCTGCACCGGCGGCTGGGAGCCGGCGGCATGGGCGTGGTCTACCTCGGGTCGGACCGCCGGGGGCAGCGGGTCGCGCTCAAGCTGATCCGGGCTGAGCTGGCCGAGGACGTCGAGTTCCGCACCCGCTTCGCCCGTGAGATCGCCGCCGCGTCCAAGATCCGGGGCGGCTGCACCGCCCGGGTCATGGGCTCCGACATCGAGGCCGACCGGCCCTGGCTGGCCACCGCGTACGTCCCCGGGCCGTCGCTGTACAAGCGGGTCGGCGACGAGGGGCCGCTCAGCTGGCCCGAGGCCGCCCGGATCGGGGCCGCGCTGGCCGACGGGCTGGTCAAGGTGCACGAGGCCGGGGTCGTCCACCGCGACCTCAAGCCGTCCAACATCCTGCTGTCGCCGCGCGGTCCGCGCATCATCGACTTCGGGATCGCCTGGTCGCGCGGGGCCAGCACGCTCACCCACGTCGGCACCGCCGTCGGCTCCCCCGGCTTCCTCGCCCCCGAGCAGGTCCGGGGGGCCGCCGTCACGCCCGCGACCGACGTCTTCGCGTTCGGCGCCACCCTGGCGTACGCGCTCACCGGTGACACCCCGTTCGGTTCCGGGGCCTCCTCGGAGGTCATGCTCTACCGCGTCGTGCACGAGGAGCCGGACCTGTCGGCGGTGCCGCCGCCGCTGGCGCCGCTGATCGGGGCCTGCCTGGCCAAGGAGCCCGGCGAGCGGCCCGGCGCGGCCGCCCTGCACGAGCGGCTCAGCGAGCTGGCCGTGCGCGGGGCTTCCGGGGCGGCGAGCGCTCCGTCCGGCGGCGCGGGCGGCTCCGGCGGGCCGTTCGGCCGGGGGCGCGGCGCGGCGGCCGGGCGGGGCCCCGAGGGGCGGCCCGGTGCCGGTGCGGCGCCCCGTCCCGGTGCTCCCGCACACCCGGCGCACCCCGCGGTCGGCGCGCCGTCGGTGCCGTCGGCCTCCGCCGCC
>NZ_JBFBDO010000104.1:0-28051 GCF_040683335.1 Kitasatospora sp. NPDC093806 | reverse complement strand
TGGCACGCTGTTGAGTTCTCAAGGAACGGACGCTTCCTTCAGGCGGCTTTCACACCGGCCCTCCGGGCGCTTCGTTCTTTCGTGTTTCCAGCTTATCAGATGTTTTCCGCTCCGTTTTCCGGAGTTCATTCATCCGATTTGCTTTCGCCTTTCGGCGCTCCCGAACTCTAGCAGAGTTTCTCGGGCCGTTTTCCCGCACCGTTCTCGAATTTCGTTCGAGAACTTTCGCTGGGGGCCGTCCCGTGGGGCAACCCGGAGAACATTACGCACCGGGTCGCCCCACGTCAAACCGACGGGCCGACGGTCGGGGCCGAGGGGATCAGACCTCGACGACGACCGGCAGGATCATCGGGCGGCGGCGGTAGTTGTCCGCCACCCACTTGCCCAGGGTCCGCCGGACCAGCTGCTGGACCTGGCGGATCTCCAGGACGCCGTCGCTCGCCGAGCGGTCGAGCGCCTCCTGGAGCTTGGCCGTCACCGGGACGAACGCGGCGTCGTCGATGCCGGAGCCGCGGGCCTGGATGCTCGGGCCGCCGACGATCTTGCCGTTGGTGGAGTCGACCACGACGAAGCAGGAGATGAAGCCCTCCTCGCCGAGGATCCGGCGGTCCTTCAGCGAGGCCTCGGTGATGTCGCCGACCGAGGAGCCGTCCACGTAGACGTAGCCGGCCTGCACCTTGCCGACGATCCGGGCAACACCGTTCTCCAGGTCGACGCAGACGCCGTCCTCCGCGATGACGGTCCGGTTGCGCGGCACGCCGGTGGCGATGCCGAGGTCGGCGGCGGCGCGCAGGTGGCGCCACTCGCCGTGGACCGGCATGAGGTTGCGCGGCTTGCAGATGTTGAAGAAGTACAGCAGCTCGCCGGCCGAGGCGTGGCCGGAGACGTGCACCTTGGCGTTGCCCTTGTGGACGACCTTGGCGCCCCAGCGGGTCAGGCCGTTGATCACGCGGTAGACCGCGTTCTCGTTGCCCGGGATGAGCGAGGAGGCCAGGACGACGGTGTCGCCCTCGGTGATGCGGATCTGGTGGTCGCGGTTGGCCATCCGGGACAGCGCGGCCATCGGCTCGCCCTGCGAACCGGTACAGATCAGCACGACCTCCTTGTCCGGCAGGTCGTCGAGCTGCTTGACGTCGACGACCAGGTTGCCGGGCACCTTCAGGTAGCCGAGGTCGCGGGCGATGCCCATGTTGCGGACCATCGAGCGGCCGACGAAGGCGACCTTGCGCTTGTACTCGTGCGCGGCGTCCAGGACCTGCTGGATGCGGTGCACGTGGCTGGCGAAGGAGGCGACGATGATGCGCTTGTCGGCGTTCGCGAAAACGTTTCGCAGCGCCGCCGAGATGTCGCGCTCGTGCGGGATGAAGCCGGGGACCTCGGCGTTGGTGGAGTCCACCAGCAGCAGGTCCATGCCCTCCTCCGCCAGCTTGGCGAAGGTCGGCAGGTCGGTCAGCCGGCCGTCGAGCGGCAGCTGGTCCATCTTGAAGTCGCCGGTGGCGACGACCATGCCGGCGGGCGTGCGCACGGCGACGGCCAGCGCGTCCGGGATGGAGTGGTTGACCGCGATGAACTGGCAGTCGAAGGGGCCGATCCGCTCGCGGTCGCCCTCGGCGACCTCCAGCACGTACGGGCGGATGCGGTGCTCGGCGAGCTTGGCCTCGATCAGCGCGAGGGTCAGCTTCGACCCGATCAGCGGGATGTCCGGGTTCTCGCGGAGCAGGAACGGGACGGCGCCGATGTGGTCCTCGTGGCCGTGCGTGAGGACGATGCCGTCGATCTTGTCGAGGCGGTCCCGGATGTAGGTGAAGTCCGGGAGGATCAGGTCCACGCCGGGCTGCTCGTCCTCGGGGAAGAGCACGCCGCAGTCGACGATGAGGATGCGGTCCCCGTACTCGAAGACCGTCATGTTGCGGCCGATCTCGCCGAGACCGCCGAGCGGGGTGATGCGGAGGGCGCCCGGCTTGAGGGCCGGGGGGGTGCCGAGTTCGGGATGCGGGTGACTCAAAAGACTCTCCTCACGACGCACGCCATATGTCCGGGGTCCTCCCCCGCGAGACATATGGCGTGCGTACTCAGTGTCGTTTTCCTACCGGGTCTGTGCTCTCGCGCCGTTCGGTCCGGTCCAGCGGCGGACCCGGGTGGGTCCGGCGAGCCGGGGCGCGCACGTCTGTGTCTGTTAGAGGTCTACCCCGCCGGCGGCGAGATCCTTCTTCAGTTGCGCGATCTCCTCGGGAGTCGCGCCGACCAGGGGCAGCCGCAGCGGGCCGGCCGGCAGGCCCCGGAGGTCCAGCGCGGCCTTGGTGAGGATGACGCCCTGGGTGCGGAAGATACCGGTGAAGACCGGCAGCAGGCGCTGGTGGACCGCCGTGGCCTTGGCCACATCCCCGGCCAGGAAGGCCTCGATCATGGCCCGCAGCTCGCCGGCGACCAGGTGCCCGACCACGCTCACGACGCCGACGGCTCCGACCGACAGCAGCGGCAGGTTCAGGATGTCGTCGCCGGAGTACCAGGCCAGGTCGGAGCGGGCGATGGCCCAGGAGGCGGCGCCGAGGTCGCCCTTGGCGTCCTTGTTGGCGACGATCCGCGGGTGCTCGCCGAGCCGGACCAGTGTCTCGTGGCTCAGCGCGACGGCGCTGCGGCCGGGGATGTCGTACAGCATGACCGGCAGCCCGGTGGCGTCGGCGATCCGCACGGTGTGCCGGTACAGGCCCTCCTGCGGGGGCTTGCTGTAGTACGGCGTGACCGCCAGCAGGCCGGTCGCCCCGGCCGCCTCGGCCTGGCGGGCCAGCTCGGTGCTGTGGTGGGTGTCGTTGGTGCCGACGCCGGCCAGCACGTGGGCGCGGTCCCCCACCGCCTCCACCACGGCGCGGACGAGCTGGGCCTTCTCGGCGTCACTGGTAGTCGGGGACTCGCCGGTGGTGCCGTTGACGACGAGGCCGTCGTTGCCGGAGTCGACGAGGTGCGCGGCGAGCCGCTGGGCGCCGTCGAGGTCGAGACCGCCGTCGGCGGTGAACGGGGTCACCATCGCGGTCAGGACCCGGCCGAAGGGCGTCTGGGGGGTGGAGGTCGGAGCCATGTGTCCAAAACTACTCGTAGGCGGTGGGGCGGTAGCCAGGCCGGTCCACGGATCGGACGGGCGGCGGCCCCGGGTGGCCCGGCGAAGGCGGCCCCAGCAGCGGAGACATGGGATTCCGGTGCTGCGTGCTCGGGGGTTCAAGCAGCACCGGAATCCGTGTTCACGAGCCTAGGGAGAGGTCAGAAATGCCGCAATCCAGACATGCCGGGCACCCGCCGCCGGATGCCCGTCGTCGCAGGTCAGGGGGCGACTCGGCCGTGCTTCTCGAACGCCGCATGGGTGAGCGGCATGAGCTCGGCCCACTGCTCCTCCATCCGCTCGGCGACCATCTCGATCTCGCGCTGCGGGAACGACGGCACCGCCGAGTTCTCCCGCTTGGTGCGCAGCGACAGGAAGTGCATCAGCGAGCGCGCGTTGCAGGTCGCGTACATCGACGAGAACAGGCCCACCGGCAGCACCGCGCGGGCCACCTCGCGGGCGACGCCGGCCGCCAGCATCTCCTGGTAGCGGCCGTACGCCTCGAGGTACGCGGACTCCATCGAGGCGGCGACGGTCTTGTGCTGCTCCGGGGTGCCCTCGACGAACTCGTAGCGGCCCGGGCGGCCCTGCTGGACCAGCTTGCGGTCCTCGGCGGGGACGTAGAAGACCGGCTCCAGCTCGCGGTAGCGGCCGGACTCCTCGTTGTACGACCAGCCGCTGCGGTGCCGGTGGAACTCGCGGAAGACGAAGATCGGCGCGCTGATGAAGAAGGTCATCGAGTTGTGCTCGAACGGCGTGCCGTGCCGGTCCCGCATCAGGTAGTTGATCAGGCCGGTGGACTTCTCCGGGTCCTGCTGGAGCGCCTCCAGGGACTGCTCCCCCGCCGTCGAGACCCGGGCCGCCCAGATGACGTCCGAGTCGGCGGCGGCGCTGCGGACCAGGTCCACGGTGACGTCGCTGCGGAACCGGGGGGTCCTGGTGTCGTCGTCGCTCACGCGTTGCTCCTCGCGGGTTCGGTGCCGGTGGTGCCGGTGGTGCGGTGCAGCCCGATCGCGTGCTGCATGGTCTTGCGGGCCCGCGGCACGTCGCCCGCGTCGGCGTACGCGACCGCCAGCCGGAAGAAGACCCGCCAGTCGCCGGGGGCGGCCTCCGCCTCGGCCTTGCGGCGGGCGAACACCTCGTCGGCCGAGGCCCGGTCGATCCGCCCGCCGCCGGTGCGCTTCAGCTCGTCGACCGGCAGACCGCCCTCGGCCTCCAGCTCACGGGCGAGCCGCTCGCTGTCCCGGCCGAAGCGGACGGTCTGGCGCAGGAACCAGAGGCCGATCACCGGGACGACGAAGGCGCACAGGCCCAGGCCGATGCCGAGCGGCTTGCCGGTGGCGATCAGCTGGACGCCCTCGCCGACGCAGACCAGGGCGACCAGGAACAGGACGCCGGAGAGGACGAAGAAGCCGGTACGGGAGGTCATGCCGGGCTCACAGGTCCAGGAAGTGCTCGAGGCCCAGGGTGAGCCCGGGCGTCTCGACGACCTTGCGGACGCCGAGCAGGATGCCCGGCATGAAGCTGCTGTGGTGCAGCGAGTCGTGCCGGATGGTGAGGGTCTCGCCGGTGTCGCCGAACATCACCTGCTGGTGGGCGAGCAGACCGCGCAGCCGCACCGCGTGCACCGGCACCCCGTCCACGTCGGCGCCGCGGGCGCCGGGCAGGCTGTGGGTGGTCGGGTCCTGCTGCGGCGGCCGGCCCGCCTCGGCGCGGGCCGCGGCGATCAGCTGGGCAGTGCGGGTGGCGGTGCCGCTGGGGGCGTCCGCCTTGCGGTCGTGGTGCAGCTCGACCACCTCGACCGACTCGAAGTACTTCGCGGCGGTCTGGGCGAACTTCATGCCGAGCACGGCGCCGATGGAGAAGTTCGGCGCGATCAGCAGGCCGAGCTCAGGCGCCTCGGCGAGCCAGCCGCGGACGGTGGTGAGCCGCTCCTCGGTCCAGCCGGTGGTGCCGGTGACCACGTGGATGCCGTGGTGCAGGCAGTAGTCGAGGTTGCCCATCACCGAGTCGGGGTGGGTCAGCTCGACGACGACCTGCACCCCGGCGTCGGTCAGCTCGGAGAGCTTCGCCTCGCGGCCCAGGGTGGCGACCAGCTCCAGGTCGGGGGCGGCCTCGACGGCCTTGACCGCCTCCGAGCCGATCCGGCCCCGGGCGCCGATCACGGCGACACGCAGCGTCATGGTGAGAGGTCCCTTCAGACCAGCAGGTCGGCGAGCCGGGCGGCCCGCTTGTCGTTGATCGGGCCGATCAGCGCGAGCGACGGCCGGTGGGCACCCAGCACATCACGGGCCACGGCGTGCACGTCGTCCAGGGTGACCGCCGCTATCCGCGCGAGCATGTCGTCGACCGACAGGTGGTGGCCGTAGCTCAGCTCGGCCTTGCCGATCCGGTTCATCAGCGAGCCGGTGTCCTCCATGCCGAGCACGGTGGAGCCGGAGATCTGGCCGATCGCCCGCTGCAGCTCCTCCTCGGTGATGCCCTCGGCGACCACCTTGGCGAGCTCATCGCGGCAGATCCGCAGCACCTCCTCGACCCGCTTGGGCTGGCAGCCGGCGTAGATGCCGAACAGGCCGCTGTCCGCGTACGAGGAGGAGTAGGAGTAGACCGAGTAGGCCAGGCCGCGCTTCTCCCGGACCTCCTGGAACAGCCGCGAGCTCATGCCGCCGCCGAGGGCCGCGTTGAGCACGCCCATCGCCCAGCGGCGCTCGTCGTGCCGGGGCACGCCGGGCACGCCCAGCACCAGGTGGGCCTGCTCGGTGGAGCGGTTGAGCACCTCGACCTTGCCGGCGGTGCGCAGCGCCTTGACGCCGCGCCGGGCCTCGGCCGGTTCCGCGGTGGAGCGGGCCAGCAGCGGCGCGAAGGCCTGCTCGACCTGCTTGACGACCTTGCGGTGGTCCAGGTTGCCGGCCGCGGCGACGACCAGGTGCTCGGGCTTGTAGCGGCGGTGGAAGAAGCCGGCGATCTGGTCGCGGGTGAGCGCCCGGACGGTCTCCTGGGTGCCGAGGATCGGGCGGCCGAGCGGGCCGGTGCCGAAGATCACCTTGGCGAAGAGGTCGTGGACGACGTCACCCGGGTCGTCCTCGGCCATCGCCATCTCCTCCAGGATGACGCCGCGCTCGGCCTCGACGTCCTCCGGGCGGATCAGCGAGCCGGTGAGCATGTCGCAGACCACGTCGATGGCCAGCGGCAGGTCGGTGTCGAGCACCCGCGCGTAGTAGCAGGTGTTCTCCTTCGCGGTGAAGGCGTTCATCTCGCCGCCGACCGCGTCCAGGGCGGCCGAGATGTCCAGCGCGCTGCGCCGCTCGGTGCCCTTGAAGAGCAGGTGCTCCAGGTAGTGGGTGGCCCCGTTGAGCTGCGGGGTCTCGTCCCGCGAGCCGACGCCGACCCAGATGCCGAAGGTCGCTGAGCGCACCGTCGGCAGGGTCTCGGTGACGACGCGCAGGCCGCCGGGGAGGACGGTGCGGCGCACCGTGCCGGCGCCGTCCGCGCCCTTGAGCAGGGTCCGGGTCGTGCCGGGGCGCTGCTTCGCCGCCGAGGCCTGGGCCACGGGGGTACCTCCGTAGAAAGCAATCCGTCGAGAGCATGGGGGGAGAACGGGGTGCGGCCCGCACGCCGACTGGGGGCGTGCGGGCCGCGGGATCAGCTAGCGGCGCTTCACTCGGAAGCGGCCTCGCCGGCCTCTTCGCCCTCGATGACCGGGATCAGCGAGAGCTTGCCGCGCGGGTCGATCTCGGCGATCTCGACCTGCACCTTGGCGCCGACACCGAGGACGTCCTCGACGTTCTCGACGCGCTTGCCGCCGGCCAGCTTGCGGATCTGCGAGATGTGCAGCAGACCGTCCTTGCCCGGCATGAGCGACACGAACGCACCGAAGGTCGTGGTCTTGACCACGGTGCCCAGGTAGCGCTCGCCGACCTCCGGCATGGTCGGGTTGGCGATCTGGTTGATCGTGGTGCGGGCGGCCTCGGCGGCCGGGCCGTCGGCGGCACCGATGTAGATGGTGCCGTCGTCCTCGATCGTGATCTCGGCGCCGGTGTCCTCCTGGATCTGGTTGATCATCTTGCCCTTGGGGCCGATGACCTCACCGATCTTGTCCACCGGGATCTTGATGGTGATGATGCGCGGCGCGTTCGGGGACATCTCGTCCGGGGAGTCGATGGCCTCGTTCATCACGTCGAGGATGTGCAGGCGGGCGTCGCGGGCCTGCTTCAGCGCGGCGGCGAGCACCGACGCCGGGATGCCGTTGAGCTTGGTGTCCAGCTGCAGGGCGGTGATGAAGTTGCGGGTACCGGCGACCTTGAAGTCCATGTCGCCGTACGCGTCCTCGGCACCGAGGATGTCGGTGAGGGTCACGTAGTGGGTCTCACCGTCGATCTCCTGGGAGATCAGGCCCATGGCGATGCCGGCGACGGCGGCCTTCAGCGGCACACCGGCGTTCAGCAGCGACATGGTCGAGGCGCAGACCGAGCCCATCGAGGTGGAGCCGTTGGAGCCGAGCGCCTCGGAGACCTGGCGGATGGCGTACGGGAACTCCTCGCGGGTCGGCAGCACGGGCAGGATCGCCCGCTCGGCCAGCGCGCCGTGGCCGATCTCGCGGCGCTTCGGCGAACCGACGCGGCCGGTCTCGCCGACCGAGTACGGCGGGAAGTTGTAGTTGTGCATGTAGCGGCGACGCGTCTCCGGGGAGAGCGTGTCCAGCTGCTGCTCCATGCGGAGCATGTTCAGCGTGGTGACACCCAGGATCTGGGTCTCGCCGCGCTCGAACAGGGCCGAGCCGTGCACCCGCGGGATGGCCTCGACCTCGGCGGCCAGGGTGCGGATGTCGGTGACGCCGCGGCCGTCGATGCGGACCTTGTCCTTGATGACGCGCTCGCGGACGATCTTCTTGGTCAGCGCGTTGTAGGCGGCGCTGATCTCCTTCTCGCGGCCCTCGAACTCGGGCAGCAGCTTCTCGGCGGCCAGCGCCTTGACGCGGTCCAGCTCGTTGTTGCGCTCCTGCTTGCCCGCGATGGTGAGCGCCTGGGCCAGCTCGTCCTTGACGGCGGCGGTCAGCGCGGCCAGCACGTCGTCCTGGTACTCCAGGAAGAGCGGGAACTCGCCGGTCGGCTTGGCGGCCTGGGCGGCCAGCTGGGACTGGGCGGCGCAGAGCACCTTGATGAACGGCTTGGCGGCGTCCAGACCGGCGGCGACGATCTCCTCGGTCGGCGCCTCGGCGCCGCCCTCGACCAGCTTGATGGTCTTGTCGGTGGCCTCGGCCTCGACCATCATGATCGCGACGTCGCCGTCCGGCAGGACGCGACCGGCGACGACCATGTCGAAGACGGCCGACTCCAGCTCGCTGTGGGTCGGGAAGGCCACCCACTGGCCCTTGATCAGCGCGACGCGGACGCCACCGATCGGGCCGGAGAACGGCAGGCCCGCCAGCTGGGTGGAGGCGGAGGCGGCGTTGATGGCCACCACGTCGTACAGGTGGTCCGGGTTGAGCGCCATCACGGTGACGACGACCTGGATCTCGTTGCGCAGGCCCTTGACGAAGGACGGGCGCAGCGGGCGGTCGATCAGGCGGCAGGTGAGGATCGCGTCCTCGGAGGGCCGGCCCTCACGACGGAAGAACGAGCCGGGGATGCGGCCGGCGGCGTACATCCGCTCCTCGACGTCCACGGTCAGCGGGAAGAAGTCGAAGTGCTCCTTCGGCTGCTTGGACGCGCTGGTGGCGGACAGCACCATGGTGTCGTCGTCGAGGTAGGCGACGGCGGAGCCGGCGGCCTGACGGGCCAGGCGGCCGGTCTCGAAACGGATGGTGCGGGTGCCGAAGGAACCGTTGTCGATCACGGCCTCGGCGTAGAACACGTTCTCTTCCACCTGGAAGATCTCCTCTTTCGTACGTCTCCGGGAGAGCGCCCCCGCGCATCGCCTCTGGCCCTGGGCAGTCGGGCCGGTCTTCGATCGAAGCCTCCGGTCGCCCCGCTTCGGTCGGCGGGGCCTCCGGCGGCCACTACCGAGGACCGGCGCCTCTCGGCTGGCCGGGCTCGGACGGGCGGTCCGCGTCTGGACGCTCTCTCGGATGCGGGCGGCTTCCGTTTGAAGCCTTCGTCCCGCGGGGGGGTTCGGGTCTTTCTGCCTGGGTGGCGCGCGACAGCGCCATCACCCGGCATGCCCACAACCCTACGGTGCAATCCTCGGCCACCTGGGGAGGTGCGCGCGAGTTGTTATGCCCGGTCGTGATGCCCGGGTGCCCCATCGGGCGCTCCGGTCATCGGCTGCGGCATACGCGCGAGGGGCGGCCCCCCGGTGTGGGGAGCCGCCCCGAGCGGCGGTCTTAGCGGGCGCCGCCGGCGGCACCGCGGCGGATGCCCAGGCGGTCGACGAGCGTACGGAAGCGCTCGATGTCCTTCTTGGCCAGGTACTGGAGCAGACGACGACGCTGGCCGACCAGGATCAGCAGGCCACGACGCGAGTGGTGGTCGTGCTTGTGGGTCTTGAGGTGCTCGGTCAGGTCCGAGATGCGACGGGAAAGCATGGCGACCTGGACCTCGGGGGAGCCGGTGTCGCCCTCCTTCTGGCCGAACTCGGCGAAGATCTGCTTCTTGACGTCAGAGGCGAGAGCCACTGCAACTCCTTCGAGGTGATACCGAGCGGTCCTGGTCTACGGCACAGGACCCTGGCGGAACTCGGTGTCGTGATGCGAGGGCGGCCGGCGGTCGGCGACCCGCGCGGGGCCGGACACACTGGTGCACTCGAAAGGCAAGCGTACCAGTGCCGCCACGGCGGGCCGCCGCCGGGCCGCCGGGGCCCGGTCAGCCGGTGGCGCCGCGCACCAGCCGGTAGACGTCGAGGACGGCCAGCACCAGCGGGACCAGCGCCATCAGGGTGAGGCTGTCCACCAGGTCCAGGATCCGTCCCCAGAACGGGGAGACCCCGAGCCGGGGCACCACCAGGGCGATCGCGGTCAGCACCGCGGCGCCGAACGCGATCGCGGCGGCCAGCCAGATCGTGCGCAGGTCGACGTCGGTGGAGCCGAGGCCGGTGCGCAGGACGAACCGCGGGGTGTGCAGGGAGAGGCCGACGATCAGCAGCGACAGGCCGAGCAGGCCCGCGATGGTGAGGCTGAAGACCTGGGCGCTGTAGCGGAACAGCCGGGCGCGGAGCATGGTGGCCAGGCCGAGGATCAGCGCGAGCAGCTCGGGGAAGGTCTCGTCGGTGAAGCCGAGCACCGCGCAGGCGCCGACGATCACCGCGGCGCAGCCGCCGACCAGGCCGACCAGCACCTCGTGGCCGCGGCGGGCCTGGTGGGCGATCCGCTCGTACTGGACCAGCTCGGCGCGGCCGGCCTCGTCGTCGTGGTCGCGGCCCCGGGCGCGGGTCTGGCCGGGGGCGCTGTAGCCGACCGGCAGCCGGGCGAAGCGGGCGGACAGGCCGGGCAGGAAGCCGATCACGGCCACCGCGGTGACCCCGGTGACGGCGGCGATGTGGTTGACCGGGGTGCCGGGCAGCAGGACGGCGGCGAAGGTGGCGAGCGCGCCGGCCGCCGCCAGGAAGGCTGCGGCGACGAACAGCGAGTCCTTCTCGGGCAGCAGGCCGACCAGCAGGACGGCGACCACCAGGACGGCGACGCAGCCGGTGAGGAACTGGAGCCGGCCGGGGCCGTCCAGCGGGCCGGCCGGGGCGAGCAGGCCGCTGCCGCCGATCATGGCGTGCGGCAGCGCGCCGAGGCCGAGCGCGAGGCCGGCCCAGGCGTCCTGGTAGACCCGGGCGCGGACGCCGGCGAAGGCGGTGAGCACCACGGCGACGACGCCGGAGAGCACGCCGGGCAGGCCGTGCATGTCGTGCCGCAGGTCGGCGAACCAGAGCGCGAAGCCGAGCAGGGTGAGCAGCACCCCGGCGCCGATGAGGCCGAAGGCGCGCATCAGCTCGGGGCTCCAGAACCGGCGGTCGGCCTCGCCGGCGGTGGCGATCGCGTCGGCGACGTCGTCGTAGACGGCGGGCGGCAGCGACTCGGCGAACGGGCGGAGGCTGAGCAGGTCGCCGTCGCGCACCTGCTGGGCGGCGAGCGAGCGGCCGCCGTCGAGCACGGTGCCGTCCCGGCGGACCAGGTGGAAGCCGGTGGGGGCGCCGTCGGGCTGGGTCTGGCCGGAGAGGCGCAGCACCTCGGGGTAGACGTCCGCGAGCGGGACGTCCTCGGGCAGCGCGACGTCGATCCGGCTGTCCGGGGCGACGACGGTGACCCGGCAGAAGCCGGTGGTGGCGGGCGTCGTCATGCCGGCACCTCGTTCGCTCGACGCACTGGGCGCTCCCCCTTGTTGACGGTGCCGCGGCACCGGCGGCTGGTCGGTCTGGCTGTCGCCCCGGCGCCGGCCGGGCGGAACCGGCCCGGCGGGGCCACGAGTTGGCGCGGCGTTACCCTACCCGCTCGGTTCGTGCCCGGTCCCGGCGCGGGCCGCCGGTCGGGCCCGGCCGGATCCGCCGGGCGGGCCCCAGTAGGATCGGCCCCTGCGCACGGCGGGGGCGGGCGGCGCTCCTCCCCCGGGTGCCTGCGGTCGGCGGAGCGGGGGCGGCGTCACACGGGGCGTCCTCACCCGTACGGATCCTGTTGCGTGAGGGCTGGTGCCGTGGTGATCGAGCGAAGCGTTCGTGGCGTTCGTGGTCGTGGGGTGGGGCGCGCATGGGCGTGATCACGGTCAAACGGCCGCCCCGGGCCTACCCGCCGGCGGTGCCGGACGAGCCGGTGGAGCTGGTCGGCCCGCCCGAGCTGCCCCGGTCGGGCGGCGAGGACTGGGTGATGAGCATCCTGCCGATGCTCGGCATGGGCGGGTCGGCGGTGTTCTTCTTCGCGCCCGGCGCCCAGGCCCCGATGAAGATCATGGGCGGTCTGATGATCGTCTCGACGGTGGGCATGGCGCTCGCGCAGATCGTCCGCGCCCGCAAGGGCGGCTCCACCGCCACCGCGGACGAGCGCCGCGACTACCTCAAGTACCTGCAGCAGATGCGCCGTCAGGTGCGCCGCACCGCCGAGCGCCAGCGCGGCGCGCAGCTGTTCCTGAACCCGGAGCCGGACCAGCTCTGGTCGATCGTCGCGGACGGCCGCCGGCTGTGGGAACGCCGCACCGGGGACGCCGACTTCGCGCAGATCCGGCTCGGCCGCGGACCGGTGCAGCTGTCCACCCCGCTGGTCGCGCCGCAGACCGCGCCGATGGACGAGCTGGAGCCGCTCTCGGCGGCCGCGATGCAGACCTTCCTGAGCGCCCACGGCACCCTGCAGGACCTGCCGTTGGCGGTCTCGCTGCGCGCCTTCTACCACATCACGGTCTGCGGGGACCCGGACACCGTCTACGGCAACGTCCGGGCGATGATCGCCCAGCTGACCACCCTGCACTCGCCGGACGACCTGCTGGTCACGGTGGCCGCCGCGCCCGGCGCGGCGGACGAGTGGGAGTGGACCAAGTGGCTCCCGCACAACCAGCACCGCAAGGAGAGCGACGGCGCGGGCTCGCGCCGGCTGATCGCCACCGGCCTCGGCGAGCTGGAGTTCCTGCTCCAGGACGAGCTGGCCGGCCGTCAGCGGTTCGTCCGGGACGCCGCGCCGGCCCCCGACCAGCCGCACCTGGTGGTCGTCATGGACGGCGCCTCGGTGCCGCACGACTCGCTGCTGGCCGGCCCGGAGGGCGTGCACGGGGTGACCATCATCGAGGTGGTCCCGGGCGACCTGGACGAGCCGACCGGCCACCTGATCGTCACCGTCTCGCCGGACGAGCTGGTGCTGCGCTCGGCCTCCGGCGCGACCTACACCGGCCGGCCGGACGTCCTCTCCGCGTGGCAGTCCGAGGCGCTGGCCCGGCAGCTGGCGCCGTACCGGGCCTCGGCCGGCGGCGACGACGAGCCGCTGCTGTCCAACCTCGACTTCACCGACCTGATGAACTCGGGCGACCCGGGCTCCTTCGACGTGACCCGCAGCTGGCGCCAGCGGGCGCAGCACGAGCGGCTGCGGGTGCCGATCGGCGTCGGGGCCGGCGGCGAGCACGTCTACCTGGACATCAAGGAGGCCGCGCTGGAGGGCATGGGCCCGCACGGCCTGTGCGTCGGCGCGACCGGCTCCGGCAAGTCCGAGCTGCTGCGCACCCTGGTGCTGGCGCTGGCGATGACGCACTCCTCGGAGACGCTGAACTTCGTGCTCGCCGACTTCAAGGGCGGGGCGACCTTCGCCGGCATGGCGGACATGCCGCACACCTCGGCGGTGATCACCAACCTGGAGGGCCAGCTCACCCTGGTCGACCGCATGCGGGACGCGATCGAGGGCGAGCTCAACCGCCGCCAGGAGCTGCTGCACCGGGCCGGCAACTACGCCAACATCCACGAGTACGAGCGGGCCCGGGCGGCCGGCGCGGCGCTGGACCCGCTGCCCTCGCTGGTGCTGATCATCGACGAGTTCTCCGAGCTGCTCACCGCCAAGCCCGACTTCATCGACATGTTCATCCAGATCGGCCGGATCGGCCGGTCCCTCGGGGTGCACCTGCTGCTGGCCTCGCAGCGCCTGGAGGAGGGCAAGCTGCGCGGCCTGGACACCTACCTCTCCTACCGGATCGGTCTGCGCACCTTCTCGGCGGCCGAGTCCCGGGCGGCGATCGGCGTGCCGGACGCCTACCACCTGCCGCCGGTGCCGGGCGTCGGCTACCTGAAGTTCGGCACCGACGTGATGGAGCGGTTCAAGGCCGCGTACGTCTCCGGGCCGTACCGGGCGCCGGGCCAGCCCCGGTCGACCGGCGGCCGGCTGGTGACCGCCCGGCCGGTGCGGTTCACCGCGGCCGAGGTGCCGGTGCCGGAGCCGCTGGTGCAGGAGGTCGAGCCGCTCGTCGAGGAGCCGGACGACGCCCTGGCGGACACCGTGCTGGACGTGTTCGTGCAGCGGATGACGGGCCAGGGGCCGGCCGCTCACCAGGTGTGGCTGCCGCCGCTGGACGCGCCGCCGAGCGTGGACCAGCTGCTGCCGCCGCTCCAGGCGACCGGCGACCGCGGGCTGACCGCGCCCGGCTACGGCGCGCTGGGCCGGCTGCGGGTGCCGGTCGGCATCGTCGACAAGCCGCGCGACCAGAAGCGCGACATCCTCGACCACGACTACGCGGGGGCGGCCGGCCACGGCCTGGTGGTCGGCGGTCCGCGCTCCGGCAAGTCGACCGTGGTGCGCACCACGGTGGCCTCGTTCGCGCTCACCCACACCCCGCTGGAGGTGCAGTTCTACCTGCTGGACTTCGGCGGCGGCGGCTTCCAGTCGCTCCAGGACCTGCCGCACGTCGGCGGGGTGGCCGGGCGGCTGGACGCCGAGAAGGTCCGCCGGATGGTCTCCGAGGTGCACGGGGTGCTGAACCGGCGGGAGGAGTTCTTCCGCGCCACCGGGATCGACTCGATCGTCACCTACCGGGCCCGCCGGGCGTCCGGCGCGCTGCCGGAGGAGCGGTTCGGCGACGTCTTCCTGGTGATCGACGGCTGGAACACCTTCAAGCAGGAGTTCGAGGCGCTGGAGCCGGTCATCGGCGACATCGGGCAGCGCGGTCTCGGCTACGGCGTCCACCTGATCGTCACGGCGGCCCGGTACGCGGAGGTCCGGCCGGCCCTCAAGGACCTGCTGCAGAACCGGACCGAGCTGAAGCTCGGCGACGCGATGGAGTCGGAGGTGGACCGCCGGGTGGCGCAGAACGTGCCGGCCATCCCGGGGCGCGGCATCACCGCGGACCGGCTGCACTTCCTCACCGGCCTGCCGCGACTGGACGGCTCGGGCTCGGTGGAGGACCTGCAGGACGGCGTGGCCGGGCTGGTCGCGGCGGTCGGCGCGGCCTGGACCGGCCCGCGCGCGCCGCAGGTACGGATGCTGCCGGCGGTGCTGGACGGGCACGCGCTGCCGAAGGGCTTCGAGTTCCCGGAGCGCGGTGTCGCGTTCGGCGTGGACGAGGCGGAGCTGGCGCCGGCCTTCGTCAACTTCGAGACCGACCCGCTGTTCATCGTCTTCGGCGACACCGAGTCGGGGAAGTCGGCGCTGCTGCGGATGCTGGTCAAGCAGATCACCGAGCGGTACACCCCGGACCAGGCCGGCATCGTGGTCGGCGACTACCGGCGCGCGCTGCTCGGCGTGGTGCCGCCGGAGTACCTGGTCGAGTACGCGGCCGCGCAGCCGGCCATGAGCACCGTGGTCGAGATGCTGCGCGGGGCCTGCTCCCGCCGGCTGCCCGGGCCGGACGTGACCGCCGAGCAGCTGCGCAACCGCAGCTGGTACACCGGCAAGGACATGTTCGTGGTGGTGGACGACTACGAGCTGGTGGCCACCTCCTCTGGCAACCCGCTGGCCGCGCTGGCGGAGTTCCTGCCGTTCGCCCGCGACATCGGCCTGCGGGTGATCGTCGCGCGCAGCGCGGGCGGTGCCGGGCGGTCGCTGTACGAGCCGTTCCTGCAGCGGATGCGCGAGCTGGGCGGCCAGGGCGTGCTGCTGTCCGGCAACCGGGACGAGGGGGCGCTGCTGGGCACGGTCAAGCCGCAGGCGCTGCCGCCGGGCCGGGGCGTGTACGTCTCGCGCCGGGTGACCGGCGGGCAGATGGTGCAGACGGGCTGGCTGCCCGCGCCGTAGTCTTCACCGTTTCGTCACGGAGCGTGGCCGAAGGGGTCGGGTCCTCGGGATCCGGCCCCTTCCGTCGTCCCAGGTGCTGAAACGTTACCTAGATCTTTCGGCCGGAGGGCTGCGGTTCCCGCACCCGGCGGGAGGCTTCGCAGGTGGGGCAAGGGGTTTCGGTCGACCTGCCCCCGCATCCGGCCATCGCCTTCGAATGGGTGCACGCAATACCACGTTCACCTTGGATTCAAGTGCGGCCTGGCGAAAGTAACAAGTCGGACATACATGGTGATGACGATAAGTGATCATTGGATCGCATGCTTATGTGCTCCACCGCAACGGATTCCGAAGCATTTCGGCCGTTGACGCGATCCATACGGCCACGGTTCCATGGCGGCCCGGGAGCGACAGGACCAGAAACCCCAGCGAACAGCCAGCGGAGGCGATACCGCTCCCTCTCCAGGACCGCACAGAGCCGATCGGAAGCCTCATGACCGACACGCTTCGCCCGCCGAACCCCGTGGCCGCCGGCCCGGCCGACGGGGGCGCCGCCCCGCAGACGCTCAAGCGCTCGATCGGCGTCGTGGGCGGCACACTGCTCACGCTGTCCTGCGTCACCCCGGCCTCCACGCTCTTCGTGATCGTCCCGGAGCTGTTCTCCAGCATCGGCAGCGCCACCGCGCTGGCCATCGCGATCGGCTCGGTGCTCTGTATCGCGGTCGCCTTCTGCTACTCCGAGCTCGGCACCCTGATCCCCAGCGCCGGCGGCGAGTACGCCATGGTCGGCACCCTGGCCGGCCGGCTGGCCGGCTGGCTGGTCTTCGTGCTCTCGCTGATCGTGGTGATGATCGTGCCCTCGGTCATCGCCCTCGGCACCGCCGACTACCTCGCCCCCGTGCTGCACGTCGACAAGCCGCTGGCCGGCGCCGCGGTGATGCTGGCCGCCACCCTGGCCGGCCTGCTGGACCTGCGCGCCAACGCCTGGATCACCGGCATCTTCCTGGTCCTGGAGGTCATCGCGGCCGGCGTCGTCTCGGTGCTCGGCTTCGCCCACGCCAACAGCGGCGCGCCGAGCATGCTGCACGGCGTGGTCGCCGGCGAGGACGGCGTCACCACCACGGTGAGCGTCGGCGCGATCATCGGCGCGCTCGGCATCGCGCTCTTCATCACCCAGGGCTTCTCCACCGCCGTCTACCTCTCCGAGGAGCTGGAGAACCCGCGCCGCAACGTCTCCCGCACCGTGCTGTGGACGCTGGGCATCTCGGCCGCCGTCATCCTGGTCCCGGTCGCGGCCATCACCATGGGCGCCCCCGACCTGGCGACGCTGAGCTCCGGCGACATCTCCGGCATGGTCACCGCCTGGAGCAACTCCGCGGTCGGCACCTTCATCAGCCTCTGCGTCGCGCTGGCCATCATCAACGCCGGCATCGTCATGGTCATCCAGAACTCCCGGGTGCTGTTCGCCTCGGCCCGTGACAAGGCCTGGCCGGAGCCGGTCAACAAGGCCTTCGCCACCCTGGGCCGGTTCGGCTCCCCGTGGGTCGCCACGCTGGCCGTCGGCCTGCCGGGCGCCGCGCTCTGCTTCGTCAAGGGCGAGCTGCTCAGCGAGATCACCGGCGTCGCCGTCACCGGGATGTACCTGCTGGTCGCGATCGCCGCGCTGCTCTCCCGCCGCAACCACCACAAGGACGCCCCCGCCTGGCGGATGCCGCTGTGGCCGGCCGTCCCGGTGGTACTGATCGCCGTGCTGGTCTACGTCATCACCCAGCTGGACACCGTCCCGCTGCTGTGGACAGGCGGCATCACCGCCGCCGCCACCCTCTACTGGCTGTTCTACCTGCGCCCCCGGCAGGACACCCGCTGGGTGATCAGCCTCCCCGAGGACCAGCAGGGCTGATCCCCCCGGACCCTTCCCCTCCCCCACACGGCAGTGCCCCGGGCTCCCCCGCAGCCCGGGGCACTGCCGCGTCCGCGCCCGCTACTTCCGGAGCTTCCACTCCGGGGCGAGGGCGATCGCCTTCAGCTGCTCGACGGTCAGCGCCGGGGCGGTCCGGGTGGCCGGGGCCACCTGGCTGCCGCTGTTGAAGGCGCTGATCACCACCCGCAGGCCGTCCGGGTGCAGGGTGTCGACGGTCCACATCACCGGCTTGCCGGTGGTCTTGCGGACCACCACCCTGGTGCCGTCGGCGAGCGTCTCGGCGTTGCCGTAGAGCGACTCGTCGCGCTTGTCCTTGCTCCAGTCCTGCACGTTGATCTCGACCAGGGACTTGCCCTTGCCGTCGTTCACCACGAAGTTGGCGAAACCCGGCTGGCCGGCGGTCTCGGTCTCCTTGAGACCGGCCGGGAGCAGCTTGGCCGCGATCGCCAGGATCTCCTCCTGGGTGTACTCCTTGGTGTCCTGCGGCTTGACCGGGGCCGGCTGCGGGACGGCCGCGACGACCCGGTCCCAGGACTTGTCGGTGACGACCGCCTTCAGCTGCTCGGGGCTCAGCGGCGGGGTGGGCCGGGAGACCGGCTGGCCCTTCTGCGCCGGGGAGTTCCACTCGCTCACCTCGATCTGCCGGTCCTTGCCGGTGAGCTTGGCGGACCAGTGCTTGGTGTCGGCCCGGCGGTCCGGGTACTCGTAGCCCTGGAACACGGTGAGCTTCCCGCCGTCCGGCAGGTCGGTCGAGACGCAGGAGTCGTAGGCGACGTACTTCTTGTCCGGGCACTCGTTCTCGGTGCGGCGGGGGTCGCCCTCGCCGAGCCGGACGATCGAGAGCCCGAGCTGGGCCTTGCCCTTGCCGTCGTCGAAGACCAGCACGGCGCCGGGCATCGCGGCGGCGGCGGCCTTGCCGTCGGGATCGGTGCCGCGGCCGCTGGCCGCGGTCACCTCGCCCTGCGGCAGCAGCGCCTTGAACGCGGCCAGCACCTCGTCGGCGCTGACGTGGGCGGCCGGGGCGGACGGGGCGGACGGCGTGGCGGTGGCCGGGGAATCGCCGGCCCCGGTGCCGCTGCCGGCGGCCGCGACGGGCGTGGTCCCGGCCGGGGAGCCCCCGGCGACGTACACGGCGCCGGTGCCGACCAGGGCCAGCGCGGCGACGCCGCCGACCACGGCGGTGGCGGAGCGCCGGCGCCAGCGGCGACGGCCGCGGTCCAGCCCGCCGGCCGCCAGCGCGGCCGGCCCCTCGGGGCGGAAACCCTCGCCCGTACGGGTCATGGCGTAGAGCAGATCATCCTCGAAGTTGTCCGGTCCGGACATGCGTGATCACCGTTTCCTTCGGTCACGGGACGGGTCGATGGCGGGACCCGGAGGGTCGGCAGACCCGGAGGTCAGTGGACGGCCAGCTCGGCCAGCGAGTCCCCGAACTGCTCGCGCAGCCTGCCGAGGGCCCGACTGGTCCTGGTGCGGACCGCGCCCGAGGAGAGCCGCAGCACCTCGGCGGTCTCCTCGACGCTGCGGTCCTCCCAGTAGCGCAGCACCAGCACCGCCCGGTCCTTGGCCGACAGCTGCCCGAGCGCGTCGAGCAGGGTGAGCCGCAGGGTGCGGTCCGCCTCCCGGCCCTCGGGCTCCGGCAGCAGGTCGGTCGGCCGTTCGCCGCTGGAGCGGCGGCGCTGCTGGGCGAGGAAGACGCGCACCATCACGGTGTGCGCGTACGCGCCCGGGTGCTCGACCCGGTGCCGTCCTCCGGTCCACGCGCTGCGGCGCCACAGCACGTACATCCGGCCGAGGGCCTCCTGGACGAGGTCCTCCGCCTGGTGGGTGTCTCCACTGGTGAGCAGGCAGGCCGAGCGGTACAACCGTCCGGTGTGGCCCGAGACGAGTTCCAGGAACTCCGTGTCCCTCGTCCCGCGTGCGGCCCCGATCAGCCCCATCCGCTGTTTCCTCCCCCACTCACCACTGTCGACACCACTTGGATGCGGTGACCGGGGCGGGATGTTACAGCCGGGCGGAAAAGTTTTCGGACGGACGGTCCGGGCCGGACCGGCGCCGGTGGTCGCGCAGCACCACACCGCCGCCGATCAGCAGCGCGACCAGCAGCGCGCCGACGCCGAGCACGTAGGTCGCGGTCCGGCCGTCGCGGTCGGCCTGGGTCTCGCCGAGGCCCAGCGGACGCGGCACGATCGGGGCGGCCGCCAGCTGGACCGGCGGGTCCTCGACCGGGAGGTCCGGCGGCGTCGCGGGCGCCGTGGTGACGGCCTTCACCGGGTCGACCACGCCCCAGCCGATGTACTCGTTCGCCTTGTGGTCGGTGCGCTGCGCGGTCTGCTCGATCCAGGCCCGCACCTGGGCCGGCTTCCAGTTCTTGTGCGCGCCCATCAGCAGCGCGGCCAGCCCGGCCACGTACGGCGCGGCGAAGCTGGTGCCGTTGTCCACGCACTGCCCGCCGCGCGGGACGGTGGAGAGCATGTCGACGCCGGGGGCCGCGACGTCCACGAAGTCGCCGTACTGGGAGAAGTAGGTGCGCTCGTTGTTGCGGTCGGAGGCGCCGACGGCGAGCACCGTCCGGAACGCGGCCGGGTAGGTGTCGCCCTTCTTGCCGTCGTTGCCGGAGGAGGCGACCACCACCACGCCCTGGTTCTCGGCGTTGTCGATCGCGGCCTTCAGCTCGTCGTAGCCGACGAAGCGGGTGTCGCCCGCGCCGCGCACGTCCTGCGAGATGTTGATGACCTTGGCGCCCTGCTGGACCGCCGAGTTGATCGCCTCGACCAGCGAGTGCACGTCGCCGTTGCCCTCGGCGTCGTTCTGCCGGATCGACAGGATGGCGGCGCCCGGGGCGATCCCGACGAAGCCGGTCAGCTCGCTGCGGCCGGCCGCGATGATGCCCGCCACCTTGGTGCCGTGGCCCACCAGGTCGTTCTTGCCGCCGCCCTCGACCCGCTTGCCCTCCTTGTCCTTGAGCAGCGAGCCGCCGTCGACGACCCGGTTGGCGAGCTGGGGGTTCTGGTCGTCCACCCCGGTGTCGATGACCGCGACCAGCACCCCGGAGCCGGTGACCGCACCGCCCTGCCAGAGCTCGTCCAGCACCATCCGCTGCAGCGACCACGGGACGGCCTGCACGTTCTGCGCGTTCTTCCCGCAGTCCCCGGCGGCCGACAGGCCCGGGCCGTCCGCGGCCGCCGGCGCCGCCAGCGGGCCGCCCAGCAACGTGAGCGCGGCCACCGCCGCGGCCACCGTCCGGTACCTGACCACCGGCACCCTGCCACCCCTCATGTCGTCCACCCTGGTTGCGCGGGTCGCGCGCCGAAGGCGGGTGCCCGCACGGGGCACCCGCCCTCGGCGAGTCGTCTTCGGGCCGGGGCTGCGTCAGCCCGCGTTCCAGAGACCGGCGTTGCGGTTCTCGGTGCTCTGGTAGCTGTTGGCCGCGCCGTCCAGCGAGGTGGCGATCTGCGCCAGCACCTGCTGGAGGTGGAGCGCCCGCTGGTCCCACTTCGCCTGGTGGGCCTGGTAGCCCTGCTGGGCGTTGCCCTCCCAGCTGGCGGAGATCTTGGTGACGCCGGCCTTCAGCTCCTCCAGCTGGTGCTGGATGGTCTGCGCGGTCCGACGGACCTCGGCGCTGGCGCTCTTGATGGTCTGGAAGTTGACGAGGATGTGTTCGGTCACGATGTCTCCTGGTGAACGAGCAGGGCTGGGGATCAGACCGAACCGGCGGCGGCGCCGAAGGCGGCCTGCTGGTCGGCGTCGGTCTGGGAGTACTTGTGGGTCGTGATCTCGATCGCGTTCTTGATCGCGACCAGCGACTTGTTCAGCTCCTGGGCGTCCGTGTTGAACTGGCCCTGGAGGTTGGTGTACGCCTGCGCGGCCTGGCCCTGCCAACCGCCGGTGATCGAGCCCACCAGGTTGTTGAGGCTGTTGATCTCGGTGTTGATCTGCGCGATGACCTCGTCCATGTGCTTGGCGAACGCCAGCATCTCCTGAGCGGTCGTCTTGAACTGACCCATGCCCTACCGTCCCCCATGAGACAGACCCTGTGTCCGGGGGAGCGTTCCCGACCCCCGGGCATCACCGGTGTGATGTCCTGCAGCACTGTAGTCGGCACACGCAGCTCACCCAACACCGGGCGACGGTCGGTTACCAAGCCATGACATCGACGCCAATTCCTTTGCGCGGCCCGGGGAAAGGGTCAGGCGTTCTGCTGCTGCGCCGCGCTCTTGGCGTTCAGCGCGGGACCGACCGGCACCAGGTTCGACCACTGCTGCGGCACCAGCGCGGGCTGCAGGCCCTGGTAGCCGAGCCGGGCCTGATTGCCGCCCAGCTCCTCGGGCTGCGGCGGACCGGACGGGGTCGCGGGCGGCCCGGACGGCGCCTTCGACGCGGCCCCCGGACCGGCCGGCTTCGCGGACTGGCCCGGCTGGGCCGGCGGCGTGGTCTGGCCGCCCTTGCCGCCCTCGCTGCTGGCCGGCACCGCGTACCGCAGGCCGGTCTCGGTGATCAGGAAGTCGGTGCCGGAGCCGTCCGCGCCGTTGTCCAGCGCCCGGTAGAACAGTCCGTGACCCGGCGTCACATGGGCCGAGGCCGCGCCGTTGCTGTACCGCACCGGGTAGTCCGGGCCGGCCCAGACGCTGCGCCTGGGCGTCTTGCCGTCCTCCGCCACCCCGTCGAAGGTGCTGCAGACCACCGAGCGCGCGTCCTTCGGCGCCTGCCAGTTGTTGGCCGGCGCGCCCGTCCGGGTCGGCCAGTCGGCGGCGCCCTCCGCCATCAGCGGCACGTTGCTGTTGACCGCCGCGTGCTCGGCCGGCGTCAGGTCGTCGACCCGCGGGCTCTTGTTGGCGTCCTGGTTGTACAGCGGCTGCAGCAGCGGGTTCTGCCGGATCAGCTCCGCCTGGAACGGGGTGACCAGCAGCAGCTGGCTCTTGCCCACCACGTAGTGCTTCTCGCCGAACCGGACCAGCCGGCCGACCTTGCGGTCCTCCGGGTTCTGCAGCGCCACCGAGGAGTTCGGGCCCTTGGTGTCCGGGACCAGCCCGTCGATCCGCGGGAAGACGATGTCACTGCCCGGCGCCAGCGTCTCCAGCCACTCCTTCTTCACCTTCTGCGGGTTGGCCATCGACCCGAAGACCGCCCACATCAGCTGGGTGCGGGTGGTGTCCGAGTCCTCCGGGGCGCCGATCGCGTGCTTGCGGCCCTGCCGGTCCACCAGGAACAGCTTCAGCTTCCCCGCCCCGGCGGCCTGCCCCGGGGCGGCGGCCACCTGCGGGTCCTCGGCCTGCTGCACCAGCAGCGCCTGGTCGACGTCGAGCATCCGGTCCTTCGCGCCGAGCGCCTCCGCGTCGGCGCCGCCCGCCACGAACACCGCCTGGTTGACGGTGCTCCCCTGGTCGTCCGCGCCCGGGCGGTCGCAGACCGACCACTTCATCGGCCGGCTCGCGTTCTCCTTGCTCGGCAGCTTGTCCGGCGCGTACGGGATGCCGATCGTCGGGCCGTGGTTCGGGTACTTGTCGAGCACGCCGTCGTCGACCACCACCACCTTGGCGTCCACCGGCAGCACCAGCCGGGCCGAGGACATGTTCAGCACCTGGTGCAGCCGCTTGGTCTTCCCGTCCGGATCGGTCAGCACCACGTACCGGGTGGTGCTCTGCTTGCCCTGGACGATGAACTTGCCCTCGTCCCAGCCCACCGGCGCGCTCGGCTTGAACACCCCCCAGAGACCGAAGCCGCCGACCACCAGGGCCCCCACGATCACGCTCGGCAGCACCGCCTTGACCGGGCGCGGCGCGTCCTCGTCGCTCCCCCCGCCACCGGGCAGCAGAAAGGCCGCGACGGTGCGCTTGCGGGCGAAGGTGTAGGCGTTCAGCTCGTCCCGGCGCGATGCCATGCTCGTCGTCTCCCCTGTCAGACCGACCTGCCCCGTGGTCCGCACCCCCCGGGCGAGATCGCGCTCGAACCCTCTACGATGCGGCAGCAGACGGTGAGTACGGTACGGGTACGGTTCACGCACCGGCCAGCCGGGCCGCGACAACCGAACCAGAGAGGGGCACTCGGGGGATGCCAAGCCAGACCGCTCCAGGGCGCCGCAGCACAGCACGGGGCGACGGGCCGCGCCGCTCCGGACGGCGCGACCGGACCGACCCCGGCCACTCCCCCGCCGCGCGCCGCCCACGTGCCGCCGGCGGGCCCGTCCCGATCCGCGTCCACCCCCGCCCCGGCCTGCTCGGCGGCCGACTGAGGCTGCAACAGCTCGTCCTGGTCGAGGTCGCGGTGGCGCTGGTGGCCGTCGGCTGGACGATCAGCCGACCGGTCGCCGCCGGCTTCGGCGCGGTCGCCCTCGCCCTGCTGGTGCTCGCGCTCGTACCGCTGCGCGGCCGCACCATCCCCGAGGCGCTTCGGGTGCGCGCCGCGCTCAAGGCCCGCCGCAAGCGCGCCCGCGCCAACGTCCCGCCGCCCGGCACCGACCCGGCACTCGCCCCCGCGCTGGAACTCGAACCCGCGCTGCGCACCTGCACCCACGCCACCGAGACCGACTTCGGCGGCCGGCCGGTCCGCCGGGAGACCGGCATGGTCGGCGACGGCACCTTCCTCAGCGCCGTCCTGCTCGTCCAGGCCAAGGACCGGCCGCTGCGCCCGGCCCGCACCGCCCGGCCGCTGCCGCTGGACGTGGTCTGCTCGGTGCTGCGGGTCGACGACATCACCCTGGAGTCGGTGCAGCTGGTCCAGCACACCCAGCCCGCGCCCGCCCCGCACCTGCCCGAGCAGTCGCTGGCCGCCCGCGCCTACCGGGAGCTGGCCGACGGCACCGCCACCCCCGGCCTGCGGCTCACCTGGGTGGCGCTCAAGCTCGACCCGGAGCGGGCCGCCACCGCCGTCCGCGCCCGGGGCGGCGGCGAGGAGGGCGCCCGCAAGGCGCTCCAGCGGGTCACCGACCAGCTGGCCGGCCGGCTGAACAGCGCCGGCTTCAACGCGACCGTGCTCGACGAACGCGAGCTGATCGCCGCGCTCGCCATCTCCACCTGCGTCAACCCGCTGGCCACGGCCGGCCGGCAGGGCACCGGCAGCGGCGGCGGCAGCGGGCGGCGCACCCAGGAGACCAACCGGTTCTGGCGGGTCGACGACCGCTGGCACAGCACCTACTGGGTCTCCCGCTGGCCGCAGCTCGGCCGCCCCGGCGGCGCCCCCGGCCGGATCGCCGTCCCCGACCTGGTCAACCTGGTCACCGGCGCGCCCGCGCTGGCCAGCACCTTCAGCCTGACCGCCGGGCACGGCACCGGCGGCTCGGTGACGCTCAGCGGCCACGTCCGGGTGACCGGGCGCAGCGAGAGCGAGGCCGTCGAGATCGGCCGGCAGGTGGAGGCCCGGGCCCAGGGCACCGGCCTCGGCCTGACCCGGCTCGACCTGGAGCAGGCCCCCGGCGTGCTCGCCACCCTGCCCCTGGGAGGTGCTTCCTGATGGCGTACCAGGCCTACCCGGCCGCCGCCGGCCCGCAGTCCGGCGCCCAGCCCGACCCGCAGCCCCGGTCGCGGGTCCGGTCCCGGCTGCTGCCCGGCTTCGGGCTGCGCGGCCCGCGCCGGGAGAAGCACGTGCTGACCGTCGCCGAGCTGGACGCGCTGTCCTTCCCGGTCGGCGACGACGGCGTGCTGATCGGCGAGGACGTGCACCAGGCGCAGCCCGCCGTGCTCGGCCTGTTCCGGCCCAACGCCTACGAGCTGGTGCTGGTCGGCAGCCTGTGGACGGCCCAGGTCATCGCGCTGCGGGCGGCCGCCACCGGCGCGCGGATCGCCGTCGAGACCGCCCGCGGCCACCAGTGGGGCCCGATGGCGCAGGCCGCGGGCGGCGGGCAGCCGTGCGTGACGGTCCACCAGGCCGGACGGCTCGGCCCGCAGGGCGCCTCGGTCACCTCGCCGGTGCTGGTGGTGCGCGACCTCGGTGCCCGCCCGCCGCGCAGCCGGCTCTCCGCCGCGCCCTGGCAGACCGTCCTGACGGTGATACCGCACCTGGGGCCGAACGCGGTCCGGGTGCTCAACGCCGCCGACCTGGTCGGGGTGCAGCGGGTCAGCCCGGAGGAGGCCGAACTGATCGGGCGGGTGCTCACCCTCGGCCCGAACGAGGTCGCCGCGCTGCCCTCGCTCCCCGACGACCTGACGCTGTGGACGACCCGGATGAGCCGTCAGTACGTGCGGGTCGTCGCCGGACAGGCGGAACGCCAGGTCCTGGGCGGGCCGCGCCGGCTGGACTGACCGGGAGGGGCCAGGTGGCGGCCCGGGTCGGGCCGGTCGCGGCCCGGTCACGGCCCGGTCGGAGATGAGACACCGCCTTCAGCGGGGGGTGGCTCACGGCCTAGGCTGTGGGACGGCAACGGCACCGCGAACAGGCGGCGGCGAACACGAGGGAGCCCTAGGTGAGCAGCGATCGGGACGGCGTCTACGTCGGCGACAACGCGGCGGAGGACGACGACGACTGGTCCGACGCGCCCGACTACACTCCCCCGTCCTGGTACGTGCAGACGGACGCGCCGGGCGCGCCGGGGGCTCCGGCGGCGGGTGCTCCCTCGGGTCCGGGGGCCGCGGTGACGCCGGGTCCGGGGGCTCCGGCCGGGCCGGCCGCCGTTCCCGCTCCGGCTCCTGCTCCCGTTCCGGCGCCTGCTCCTGCTCCCGTCACGGCTGCCGCCGGGGCGCCGGCTCCCGCCGCCGCGGCGCCGGTCCAGCCGGCCGCCCAGGTCCAGGCCCCCGCCCAGGTCCAGCCGCCCGTCGCCCAGGCACCGGTCCAGAACCCGCCGCAGGCTCAGCCGCAGCCGCAGCCGGTCGAGGCGGCCGTCCCCGCACCGGCGCCCGCCCCCGTCCCGGCTCCGGCTCCGGCTCCGGTCGAGGCGCAGCCCGTGCCGGTCGCGCCCGCCCCGGCGCCCGCGCCCGCACCGGCCGCGGGCCAGCCCTGGGCGGCGGACCCGACGGCCCAGCCGCAGGCGCCCGCCCCGGCCCCCCAGCCGTACCCGGCCGCGCAGCAGCCGCAGCCCTACCCGGCGGCGCCGGGCCAGCCGCAGCCCTACCCACAGGACCCGCAGGCCGCCGCCTGGGCCGCCGCCCAGCAGGCCCAGGCCCAGGCCCAGCCGCCGCAGGCCCCGCAGCCCGCCCCCGCCGACCCGCGCGCGAGCGGCTGGCCGCAGCCCGCCTCCTACCAGCAGCCCCCGCAGGCCCAGCAGCCGCCGCAGCCGGGCCAGCAGCAGCCGCAGCCCGCCGCGCCGGGACAGCCGTGGGGCCAGCAGGCCGCGCCCACCGCGCCCGCCGCGTTCCAGCAGGCCGGCGCCCCGCAGCAGACCGCGCACGGCGCGCCGCTCGGCTACACCGCCGCCGTCGAGCTCTCCTCGGACCGGCTGCTGCGCAGCCAGCCGAAGCAGCAGCGCCAGCAGCCGCGGTTCCAGTTCGGCGGCAAGGCGGCCGCCGCGGAGAAGTCCCGCAAGCTGGAGGTCATCCGCACCCCGGTGCTCAGCTGCTACCGGATCGCGGTGATCAGCCTCAAGGGCGGTGTCGGCAAGACCACGACCACCACCGCCCTCGGCGCGACGCTGGCCAGCGAGCGCCAGGACAAGGTGATCGCGATCGACGCCAACCCGGACGCCGGCACCCTCGGCCGCCGGGTCAAGCGGCAGACCGGCGCCACCATCCGCGACCTGGTGACGGCCATCCCGCACCTGCGCAGCTACATGGACATCCGTCAGTTCACCTCGCAGGACCTCAACTCGGGCCTGGAGATCCTGGCGAACGACGTCGACCCGGCCGTGTCGACCACCTTCAACGACTCGGACTACCGCTCGGTCATCGACGTGCTGGGCCGCCAGTACCCGATCATCCTGACCGACTCCGGCACCGGCCTGCTGTACAGCGCGATGCGCGGGGTGCTGGACCTCGCCGACCAGCTGATCATCGTCTCCACCCCCAGCGTGGACGGCGCCTCGTCCGCCTCCACCACCCTGGACTGGCTCTCCGCGCACGGCTACGCCGACCTGGTGCAGCGGTCCATCACGGTGGTCTCCGGGGTCCGCGAGACCGCCAAGATGATCAAGGTCGAGGACATCGTCGCGCACTTCCAGACCCGCTGCCGCGGCGTGGTCGTGGTCCCGTTCGACGAGAGCCTGGCGGCCGGTGCCGAGGTCAACCTCGACATGATGCGGCCCAAGGTCCGCGAGGCCTACTTCGACCTGGCCACCCTGGTCGGCGAGGACATCATCCGGGCCCAGCAGGCCGCCGCCGCCCAGCAGGCGAGCTGGCACCAGTCCCAGCCCGCACCGGCCCCCCAGCCCGCGCCCCCCGCCGACTGGCAGCAGCAGCCGCAGCCCGTCCCGCCGGTCCCGCCGGCGTACGGCGGCCAGCCCTACCCGTACGCCGGCCAGCCCTACCCGCAGCAGCCCGGCCACCCCGGCGCCCAGCCCGCGCCGGGCGCCCCCTGGGCCCCG
>NZ_JBFBDO010000103.1:0-28531 GCF_040683335.1 Kitasatospora sp. NPDC093806 | reverse complement strand
GGCCCCACACCCACCCCACCCCCCCCCCGCCCCCCCCCCCCCGCCCCCCCCGCCCCCCCCCCGGGTGGCACGGCGGCAGTTGACCGCATCTCAGCTCATGCGAAGGACCGCACGAATGGGTCTCAGGCCGAGAAGTAGCCGATCAGGTCGGCGACCACGTCGACCGAGCCCCACTGGTTGGCGAAGGACACCCGTCCGTCCACCACCGGGACCATCACCAGCACCGAAACGACCTCTCCTGGGCGGTAGTTGATGTTCGACGCATCCGGACGCTCCTGACCGTGCGGGTAGACCGTCAGGAAACTGGTCTCGGTCGGCCAGACCGCGGTCACGTTCAGCAGTACCGAGGTGACACCGGTCGCGGGCACGCCCTCGACCCCGGCCACCTTCAGGCTGACGACGTCGCCGTCACCGCCGAGGGCCCCGGCACGGGCGCCGGTACCGTCCCGGGTGTCCAGCAGCCGCACCAGCGGGGACGCCGAGTAACTGCCTCCCGAGTCGGTGTAGTAACCGACGATGTCGACACCGAGGTCGACCTCACCCCAGGCGTTGTACAGGTCCACCGTGCCGTCGATGCCGACCGGCACGGTCACCAGGTTCGACACGTTCTGCCCGGCGGCGAAGTTGACGCTGGACGCGTCCGGCACCTCCTCACCGTGCGGGTAGACGGCGAGGTAGCTGGTCCGCGAGGGATTGACCGCCGACACGCTCAGCACGACCGCCGTCACCGGAGCGGTCGGGACTCCCGCCACTCCGGTCACCTTGAGCGGCACCACACCGCCCCAGCCGACCCGGCCGGCCGGTGCGCCGACACCCAGCACCGTGTTGAGGATCCGGGTCGGGCTGACCGGGCGCTGGTAGGAACCGGAGCCATTGTCCGTGTAGTAGCCGACGACGTCGACACCGAGATCGACCTCGCCCCACGCGTTGCGCAGGTCCACCTTTCCGTTCGACAACGGCACCGTCACGAGGTTGGTGACGTTCTGCCCGGCGGCGAAACTCACCGTCGGAAGGTCCGGCACCGCCTGACCGCTCGGATAGACCGAGATCGCGCTGTCACGGGTCGGGTTGACCGCCGTCACGTTCAGCACGACCGCCGTCACACCGGCGGCCGGAACCCCGCCCGCGCCGGCGACCTGAAGCGGCACCACACCTCCCTGGCCGACCCGGCCGGCCGGCGCACCGACACCCAGCACCGTGTTCAGGATCCGCGACGGCGGCAGCGCCATGAACCGGCCCTTCGCCACCGCGGGCGCGGCCGTCACCGTGAAGGCCTTGACGAGGCCGGTCGTCCCGCTGCCGTAGCCGTCGAGGATCACGTCGTAACTGCCGGGTTCCACGCGGTTGGTGTCGACCAGGACGTGCAGCTCGGTCCCCTCGCGGTTCACCGAGAGCGGCTTCATCAGCGGCTGGACGTTGCTCCAGGAGCCGTTGCGGACCAGCTTCACCTTGGTGCCCAGGGTGAGCCCGCTGCCGCGGATGACGGCCTGGGTCTGCGTCCCGGACACACCGGTGGCCGGGCCGATCGAGGCCAGGCGCAGGGACGGCGGCGGGGTGCAGGTGAGGGCGCACCCGGTGCCCTGCAGGCTGTACTCGACCGGCGTCGCCGTCCGGGCCGGCGTGACCAGCAGGGCGGCCTGCCCCACGACGGCGTTCGACGTGGCCATGCACCGGCCGCCGAACCGGCCGTACTCGTTGCCGCACTGGTAGGTCAGGCTGGAGTCGTCCCACGTGGCCGGACTCAACACGCTCAGGTACGGCTGTTCGAGGCCGGGGGCGGAGCTGACACCGGAGATGTCGACGGACTGCGAGGGCTTCATGTCGAGCACCATGCAGTAGGCGGTCGAGGACTCGGTGAGCACACCGCTGCGCGGCGCGAAACCCGTCACCGAGACGGGGTGCGCGGTGCACTCCGGCGCCCAGCCGTCCGCCGTACCGACCCTCCAGGTGTCCACGTCGGAATGGACGGTCCTGCCCTGGTAGCCCATCGCCAGCACGATCACGGTGTACGAGGAAGCGCCGGTGACCCGGCAAGCGGTCCCCCACTGGACGCAGACCGTCCGGCCACTGGCATCGGCGGTCCACAGCTGGACCGTCGCGCCGTACTGGTCGGCGGTGGACCGCGCGCTCAGCCAGAACCTGTCGGTGGGGGCGGCGTCCACCCTGACGCACCGTGCGTCCAGCGAGGAGTTCAGGTCCACCGGGGTGGACCGGCCGCCGACCGTCGTCGAGTTCGGGCTGAGGCAGTCGGCGGCCGCCGAGATGTCCCGCCGGACCAGCTTGTAGGTGTCGCCCCAGGTGCCGTTGGTCAGCAGCGCGGTGTACGGCACACCGGCCGTGAGGGCGCAGGTGAAGGCCGAGCCGCCGGCGGCGGAACAGACCACGTTGCCCTGCGGGTCGACCACCTGGAAGGAGGCGTTGGCCCGGTTCTGGGTGTTCGTGTAGTCGACCATCTCGGCGGTGGAGTGCTTGTCCGCGGGCAGCGCGAGGCAGGCCTGCCGCGCGGCCTCGGTCACCGTGATCTCGGCGCCCCAGGCGCCGTCGAAGCCGGTGCTCGGCCAGGCGGCGCAGCCGGCCGCCTCGCCGGTCCGGTGGACCACGAGCTGGAAGGCCTGGTTCGGCGTGCCGCCCAGGACCGCGCGGAACGGCGCCGTCCCGGTCAGCTTGCAGACCGCGGACGGGTAGGGGTCACCGTTGTCGCACTGCTTGACGCCGGCCGCGTCGTACACCGTCGCGGCGGCGCCGGTGCCGTCCGTGGGCCGCCGGTCGAGGAGGTAGAGGCCGTTGCCGGTGGCCGTCGGCAGGGTCAGGCAGACGCCCTGGCCGGGTGTGCCGAAGGTGCCGGTCACCGGACCGGACACCAGGCCGGTGTCACCGGTCGCGGTGCAGCCCCGGGTCTCCCGGTCCGAGCGGAACGCCAGCCCGAAGCCCGTACCGACCGGAGTGGTCGGGTTGACCACCCAGGTGTGCTCACCGAGGGCCGGCTCGCAGCCCTTGCCCGTCGCGCAGTTGCCGAACAGCTGCTTGCCGTCCGGGCCGAACAGCTCGCCGTCGATGTAGGAGCCGTCCGCCTTGACCGGGAAGAAGGAGTACGGACCCGCCTCGGTGATCCGCAGCGTGCGGCACCGGGCGACCGGGCTCAGGTCCGGGGCGACGCCGAACGCCTGCGGCTGGACGACCAGGCAGCCCTCGGGGCGGGAGAGCCGCGCCAGGGTGAGGTCGTAGGCCAGGCCCGGTCGCGAGTCCCGCTGCACCAGGAAGCGGAACGGCGCCTGCCCGGCCGTCGTGCAGTCCAGCCGGTACGGGTCGTTGCCGTCGATGCTGGTGCAGACCTGCCGGCCCGTGGCGTCGTAGACGCTGCGGGTGAACTGATAGTCGGACAGGTTGGTCCGCAGCAGCTCACCTGCCGCGAGGTCGGCGGTGACGTAGCACTCGCCCGCGGAACCGACCGGCAGCGAGCCGTGGAAGACGGTCGGGGTGCCGAGCGAGAGGTCGGCGGCGCCCGCCGTCCGGCAGGCACCGGGCGACATCATCGGCAGGTAGGAGAGCGCGAGGCTGTTCGCCGTGCCGGAGCCGTCCTTGGCCTTGAGGGTGTAGGTGCCCGCCTGCGTGGTCGCGCACCGGAACTGCCCGCCGTTCCCGCCGCCGTTGCCGGGCAGCTCGCAGGGCACGACGGAGCCGTCCGGCCCGAGCAGCGTCGGGTACGTCCACTGCGTCGCGGCGATCTGGACGAGGAGCAGGTCCTTGGGCTGGTTCAGGGTGAACGAGAACGTGGCGGTCGCGTTCGGATCGATCGTGCAGGTGACCACGGTGCCCGAGGTCAGCGTCGCGGGACAGGAGCCGGACGGATCGGCCTGCTGGATCTCCCGGACGACGGCCTCGCGCTCGGCCTTCGGATCCGGCGCGGCCGACGGGCCGGCCGACGGCCCCGCGGCGGGCGCCGCACCCTGGCTCGGTGCGGCCGGGCTCGGTGCACCCGGGCTCGGTGCGGCCGAAGTCGCGTCGGCACCCGGTTGCGGTGACACGGCAGCCGGAACCTGCACGACCGACGGCGGGCCGGCGGCAACGGCGGGACCGGCCTGCCCCACCAATGTCGTCAGGACGGCGAGCAGCAGGGCCCCCGGAGCGACGACACCGGCACCGCGCCGGCCGTGTCGTCTTTGTCTGCCGAACGGCAGCAATCTCACGATTCCCCCCTCTTTCGGGAATGCCCGACTCCTATGACGATCACGGGAGTTCGTAGGCAGGCGGATTCTAGCGATCGCCCCCGACACGGCGACCGCGATTTTCGGCGGCCCGATCGCGCCCCGCCGAGGGTGAGACGCGGGTCACATGCGGGGCTGTCACAAGGCGGAGGGCTGTCTCGTCTCAGGGGGTGCACGAGGGAAGCGGAAGCCCACGACGAAGGAGCGGGACATCATGGACGCGCGACTGAACTACCTCACCAGCCAGACCGCCGGCAAGGTCGTCAAGCACGTCATGGCGGCGGGGCGGACGCTCAAGGAGTCGACCCTGCCGCTCGCCACGCAGGAGTTGGTGGCGCTGCGGGTCAGCCAGATCAACGGGTGCGCCGTCTGCATCGACATGCACGTCAAGGAGGCGCTGGCCGCCGGGGAGAGCGCGGTGCGGCTGAGCCTGGTGCCGGCCTGGCGGGAGGCGACGGTGTTCAGCGAGGCCGAGCGGGCCGCGCTGGAGCTGGCCGAGGAGGGGACCCGGATCGGGGACGGGGTCGGCGGGGTCGGGGACGAGGTGTGGGCGCGGGCCGCGCGGCACTACGACGAGGAGCAGCTGAACGCGCTGGTGATCCTGGTGTCGGTCATGAACATGGTGAACCGGTTGAATGTGATCACCCGGCAGCCGGCCACCGGCGAGTACGTGGCCGGCCAGTTCCACTGACGGCGGAGCGGGAGGACGGCGGATCGGGGGAACCATGGAGCGGGAGGACGACGGCGTGAGCAAGGTCGAGGAGTTCGAGGAGCTGCGGCCGCTGCTGTTCTCCGTCGCCTACCGGATCCTGGGCAGCGTGGGCGAGGCGGAGGACGCGGTGCAGGAGGCCTGGCTGCGCTTCGACGCCTCGCCGACCCGGCCCGCGTCCACCAAGGCGTACCTGTCGGCCACGGTGACCCGGATCTCGATCGACGTGCTGCGCTCCGCGCGGGTGCGGCGGGAGCGGTACGTGGGGCCGTGGTTCCCCGAGCCGCTGCTGGACGACCCGTACCAGGACCCGGCGCGGGCGGCCGAGTTGGCGGACTCGGTGTCGATGGCGGCGCTCCTGCTGCTGGAGCGGCTGAGCCCGGCGGAGCGGGCGGTGTTCGTGCTGCGGGAGGTGTTCGGGTTCGGGTTCGACGAGGTCGCGTCGGCGGTGGACCGCTCGGAGGCGAGCTGCCGGCAGCTGCTGGTGCGGGCCCGGCGGCACATGCGGGACGGCCGTCCGCGGTTCGAGGCGGCGCGCACGGAGCGCGAGGAGCTGGCGGCCCGGTTCTTCGACGCCCTGCGCGAGGGCGACGTCGCCGGGCTGCAGGACCTGCTCGCCGCCGACGTGTCGATGGTCGGCGACGGCGGCGGCAAGACCCCGCAGCTGGCCCGCGCGATCATGGGCGCCCAGAACGTGGCCCGACTGCTGGCCGCCGTCTTCCCGGTGATGCTGCGGATCGGCGTCACCATCGACCCGCACGAGGTGAACGGCCAGCCCGGCGCGATCCTGCGCGACCGCGCCGGGCAGGTGCTGAACGCCCTGGCGCTCGATGTCCTGGACGGGCGGGTCCAGGCGGTCCGGATGGTGGTCAACCCCGACAAGCTCGGCCACGTCGGCCCGGTGGCGGACGCCTGGGCGGTCCACCGCGAGGTGCAGGCGGCCCGCCGAACGGCGGAGTGAGCGCCGGCACAGCGAGAGGCGGCGGAGCGAGGGGCGGCCCGCCGCGAGGGCAGCTGATCAGCCGACCAGGGTCTCCCGCAGCCAGGGCGTGATCACGGCCATCGCCTCGCCGAACCGCGAGATGGCGCAGTGGCCTGTGTCCGGGATCAGTTCGACCCTGGTGTCCCGGCGGCCCTCGAACACCAGGGTGTCCTCCACCGGGACGTGCACGTCCTCGGTGCCGTTGACCACCAGCATCGGCCCGTTGACGTCCAGGTCCAGCGCCGGGCGCAGGTCGAACGAGGCGAAGGCGGCGTCGAGTTCGGCCCGGCTCGGCGCGGCGTCGAAGCCCAGGGCGTTGCCGACGATGCCGTCCATGCCGAAGGCGAAGCCGCGGCCGGCGGCGAAGGACCGCTCGACCGGGCCGCCGAGCACCACGGCGGCGTCCACCAGCCCGGTCAGGCCGGTCCGGGCGGAGTAGTAACCGCCCATCGAGATGCCGAAGTGGCCGACCCTGCCGTTGCCGGCCGCGCGGGCGACGGCGACCAGCCCGAGGATCACCTCGGCCCCGCCGTCGGGGGTCATCGGCAGGTGGGCGCTCTCGCCGGTGCCGGGGAGGTCGAACAGCAGCAGCCGGGCCGGCAGGGTGAGCGCGAGCTGCTCCCACATGCCGTGCAGGTCGGTCTTCCAGGAGTCCACGCCGCCGCTGGCCAGCACGACCGGCGCGTCGGCGGGCAGGCCGGGGGCGGCCATCAGGTGGACGGGCAGGGCGGTCTCGCCGCCGCGGTAGGGGACGGTGAGCACGCGGCGCTCGAACTCCACCGGGAAGCCGGGGGCGGCGAGGACGTACTGCTCCACCTGGCGGGCGAGCGCGGTGCGCTTCGGACCGTCGGCGAGCGAGGGGAACTTGGCCCAGCCGTACGCCTGCGCGGCCTCCCGGTGGCGTCCGGCGGCGGCGTGCCGGGCGGCGAGGGCGGACCACTCGTACGCCCAGCCGCCGGGCCGGTCGGGCCACATCTCGGTGACGGCGGCGCGGACCGCGTCCACCTCCTCGGCGGGGAGGCCGAGGGTCATCTGGGGGTAGCGCTCGACGAACAGGTCCCGCGGGTCCAGGGGCCAGGTGAAGGACATGGTGGTGCCTCCTGCTGAGATGCAGCGCTTAAAGCCGGAACTCTTGCCTTAGCGACTATGCGCCCGGGGTGCCACTTAACGCAAGCCTCCCTGCGTTAAGGTGGCTCCCGAGGTGATCGACACATGACCGAGGAAGAACCGGACCCCACGCCGGCTCCCGAGCCGATCCGCCGCCGACCGGGCGGCCGGGCCGCGCGCGTGCGCCAGGCCGTACTGACGGCCGCGCTGGACCTGCTGGCCGAGGAGGGGATCGCCCGCCTCACCATCGCCGGAGTGGCGGCCCGCGCGGGCGTCAACGAGACCACGGTGTACCGGCGTTGGGGCAACCGCGAGAAGCTCGTCCTGGACGCCATGCTCACCGGCAGCAACGCGGGCATCCCCGTCCCCGACACCGGAGCCGTCCGCACCGACCTGGCCGCCTTCGCCCGCGCGCTCGCCGACTACCTCGCCACCCCGGCCGGCCGCTCCGTCGCCCAGGCGGCCTCCCTCAGCTCCGACGACCCCGCCCTCGCCGAGGCCTGGCAGACCTTCTGGCAGGCCCGCCTCGACCAGGCCGGCGCCATCGTCACCCGGGCCGTCGAACGCGGCGAACTCCCGCCGGACACCGACGCCGCCCTGGCCCTGGAACTCCTCTGCGCCCCGATCCAGACCCGCTGCCTCCTCGGCCACCGCCCCATCGAACCCGACCTCCCGGACCGCCTCGCCACCCTGGTCCTCGACGGCCTGCGGGCGCGAAGCTGAGGATCCGGCAAGCCGGGGAACCGAGGCGCCCCGCCCCGAGCGGGCGACGCACGCGGACGACCCAACGACAACGACCGGTCGACTGTTGAGTCGACCGGTCGTTGGCCGTGGAGCACCGACGGAACCCACTGCCGAGGACAGCTCCGGCGCCGTGTCGCGGCTCGGCGAGCGCCATCACCGACCGCCGACATCACGGATCAACCCGAGAGGCGCCCCGCAGCCGCGGCCGGAGACTTCGGGGCCGGCAGCCCGGCCTCGGCCGAACCGTTCGTCGGCCGGTTCCTGTCACCCCGACTCTGCCTGGGCAGCCGGACGTTCTTGAGCTTGAGCGCGGGCTTCTCCACCATGTGCCAGGACAAGAAGGCGGCGACCACCGAGAGGACCACCGCCGCCCCGGTGTAGGCCGCGTATCCGTGGCGGGGCACCTGCAACAGCGCCAGGCCCTGCTGGATCGGGAACGCGTAGATGTAGACGCCGTAGGAAAGGTCCACCTTGGTGCCGACCTTGGTCAACGGGTGCGGCATGTAGGCGGCCAGCCAGATCAGCAAGTAGGCGAACGCCGGCAGTCCGATGACAGAGAACCCGCCGTACCGGGCACTTCCGACGAACAGGACCAGCGACAGCAGAGCCGCCACCCCGTTCATCCGCAGGCGCGACTTGTAGAGCTCGGCGAGCGCGCCGAGGCCGAACATGAGCACGAGCGGGAGGAGCTTGTCCATACTGATCGAACCGAGAAGCGGCAGCCGCCAGTCCGGGAGTGCCGTCGGCCCGTAACCGGGGGCACGCAGGTGGGGATAGCCGACCGCGAGGTAGATCATGTAGCCGTACAGAGCGGCCATGGCGGCCACGACAGCCCAGCGCATCCGCTGAAGGACACCGACGGCCGCGAGGGCCGCCACCACGAGGTAGCAGAGAACCTCATAGGCGAGCGACCAGATCGAACCGTTGAAGGCGCCGCCCTTCAGGTTGTGCGCCATCAGCCCGGATATCGTCCACTGGTCCACCCCGACCGTCCAGTTGGCCTTGATGTACTCCCACGGGCCCTCCGGGTGCGACCAGAAGGTGCCGAGCAGATGCTCGTGGCGTGCCACGAGCGGTGCGACGACGAACGCCGTGACCAGCAGGCAGACCCAGAAGGCGGGCAGGATGCGGATCGCCCGGTTCCACAGGAATCGGGCCGCGGTGAGCCGGAGCCCGCTGCGCGTGATGAGCAGTCCGGAGAGCACGAAGAACCCGGCGACGGCCACGGCGCCGAGCCCCGTCTGCCCACGCGACCAGGTCGCGCCGGGGTCCCCCTTGCCCATACCGAGCGGCATGGCGTGGGCGAAGATCACCGAGACCGCGAGCAGAAGCCGGAGAAGACCGAAGCCGTTCACCTTCCCAAGGGCTTCCGACAGCGGAGGTGCGGCCAGCACGGCGGACCGTTTACGGGTGGGGCGTGACATGTCGGGTTGACTCCGGACGAATGTTGGGTAGTGGACGCCCGGTGCGCTCTGCAGGCGCTGTCAGGGCTTGAGGGGGGCGGTTGATCACAGACGCCTTTCCCGGCCGGGCAGCCGCACGCGACGCCAGGGCAGGGCAGGGCAGGTCAGGTCGGGTCAGGCAGGACACAGGAAGGGGCCGGCGATGCGGCCCGGATGGGCTCGCAACAGGACCTCGCGGCACGACGTCCCGCCCGAACGGCTCGGACGAGCCGAAGGACGAACCGGCAAGAGGAACGCGGCCACGGTCAACGTCGAGTCACCGCAACGGTGGAGTCCGTTCCTCACCCGGGGCGACCACGGAGAACGCCATGACGGGTCGCGGACTGAGGTCGTCGGTACCGCCCAGACGTTTGAGCGCGTACGTCATCCGACCTCCACCGAAGGATCAGGACACAACCCATCGTTGGCCCACCATGCTTACGGCACATTTAATCCCATAATCTTGCCGCTTTCGAGAGCAGGGTCCGGCCAAGCACCCACCCCGGACCGAGGGGCCGGGGCGGTGGTGCGGGTGCTGACGGAGGGGATCGGCCTGCCGTCTGTGACCGCGCAGGACATCTTTCGGATCCGGGATGCGACTTCGACTTCGAGGGCGACGACGGACAGGGCCGGCGGCTGCCCCGTCTTCCACGCCGCACTCGGACCGGTGGGACGTCGGGCCAGGCACCGGTCGGCCGCCGACTGGTCCGGGAAGACAAAACGGCCGGTTGATCCGAAGATCAACCGGCCGTCCGCTGTGCGCGAGGGGGGAGTTGAACCCCCACGCCCTTTCGGGCACTGGAACCTGAATCCAGCGCGTCTGCCTATTCCGCCACCCGCGCATCTGGGTGATGGGTTAACCATAGCCCATCCCGAGGGGTGCTCCTAACCAATAGCCGGCGCACCCCCGGGGGACGGGTGCGCAGGTCAGCGGGTGAGGTGGTCGAGGATCCAGTCGACGAGGACCGGGGAGACCGCGCCGTGCGGGTTGTTCTCGGTGTCGAAGGCGATGTCGTCGAGGTGGGAGTGCTCGATACCGAGGACACCGATGTCGATGTTCGGGTCGACGTTCCACTTCACCGGGTCGAAGGTGAGGGCCGCCGCGCTGACCGCCGGGACGAAGGCGCTGCTGCGGTGCTCCTCGTCGATCTTCGCCTTGAGCGTGTCCGCGACCTTGCCGAAGGAGTCCAGGGTCCCGCCGGGCACGCCGTCCAGCGCCGGGACCTCGGTGGTGGCGGAGCGGCGGAGGGTGAGGCCGAAGTGCATGCCGCCGATCCGCTGCTCCGTGCCCCGGACGGGCTGGAAGCGGGCGGTGGCGCCGGCGATCAGCGTCTGCCAGTCGAAGGCGATCTCGCCGGCCGGCAGCGGGCGACCGACGCCGTCGCCGCGCCCGTTGGAGACGCCCAGCTTGCGCGGGAGCTGCGGGTAGTCGCCGATCCGGGCGAGGTCGGCGAGGAACTCCTTGCGCAGCTCACTCGCGGTGGCGACCGCGCCCGAGTAGCCGGAGTCCGGCACCCAGGCCCAGAGCAGCTGTCGGGCGGCCGGGCTGCGGATCAGGGCGGCCTGGGACGGCTCGGCGGGCGAGAGGTTCTCGAAGAAGTAGGCGAGCTGCTGGAGGATCAGCGGGATCCAGGCGCCGTTGTGCGGGGAGTCGTAGGAGAGGTAGGTGGCGGTCTGGTGGTCCACCCGGTCGTGCTCCAGCTTGGCGAGCGCGTAGCGGGTGACGATGCCGCCCATGCTGACCCCGCCGACGGTCAGCGGCTCGTCGCCCTCGCGTTCGGCGACGGCGCGGAGGATCGCCTGGATCGCGACCTCGGCGTTGTGCTGGAGGTAGGTGTGCCGCTCCTGGAAGCCGATCAGGACCACGTCGAACCCGGCGGCGAGGAGTCGGTCGAAGAAGCCCGGCTCGCCGTCCTCGCAGGGGGTGTTGAAGTGGGCGAAGAGGGCGGGGAGGTCGCTGGGCCCGTAGTCGAAACCGTCGGCGAAGAGGAACGGTTTCCGGAGGTCCCGGCGGCCGTCGGCGTAGTAGACGGCGGCCTCGCCACCGTCGAGCCGCCAGACGACATCGGGCGCGCGGCCGGCGGCGGAGCCGAGTGGTGTGGCGAAGAGGACGTCGGAGGCGAGGGAGGCCACCAGGTCGGCGAGTTCCTCGGGGGTGGGCTCCGCCGCGGCTTCCCGGAGGGAGGTGGAGACGTCGATACGGGGTACCAGTGCCATGCGGGCGACGGTAGGGGTCCGATCACGCACCACATCGGAGGAGATCGGTACTGACCGGAAACGACCGAGGTGGAACGGTCAGGACGGGAAGTGACCGGATCGGAGGGCGGAGAGGAAGGACTGCCAGGAGGTGGAAGGGAAGAGGAGGACGGGTCCGGCGGGGTCCTTGGAGTCACGCACCGGGACGAGGCCGGTGAATCCGGGGGCCACCTCGATGCACTCGCCCGCGTTGTCCCCGCTGTAGCTGCTCTTGCGCCAGGCGGACGTCCTGAAGTCGACGTTCTTCAAGTTGGTACTCCTCCATCACATCGGCGATCAGGGCTCGCGAGTCGCCGATCGAGAGTACCTCTCCACGCACGAGATCGAAGTCGCGTCTGGCATCATTGACGATTGACGGAGCGTCACTGAAGTGCCCGCGATACAGGCTCTCCGAGTAGACCCATTCCTTCCCATCCGGTAGCAGAAGCAGGAACAGGGAGGTGGTGGGCATCTTCGTCACCGGGCGGGAGAACGGCGACACCTGGATGAAGATGTTCGATCGCTCACTCACAGCAAGCAGATGCTTCATCTGCCTCGCCATCACGCCGGGCCCACCGACGACCGTCCGAATGGCGCTCTCATGGAGCACCACCAACAGCACCGGCCCGTCGGGGGTCAGGAAGCGCCTCTGCCTACCCATCCGGGCGGCCACCCTCTCATCCAGCAACTTGGGGTTGTGGCGGGCCTTACCGAGGCTGAAGATCGCGCGGGCGTATTCCTCGCTCTGCAGGAGACCATTGACCCGGCAGTACTGAATCGCTCGGATACTCGCCGCCTCTTCCTCCAGTTCGGCGTACTTCTGGAACCAATCGGGGTGGTCGAGGTCCGCCTGCCAGTCCACCCGCCCCCAGAGCGTGAGCAGCAGGCCGCCCGTGTCCAGGATCTGGTCACACGCCGCCACGGTGTCGATGTGCATCGGCCGACGCCCGCCCTCGAACCGGGTCACCGCCGTGCGGTCGCAGTGCAGGAGCTTCCCCAACTCCTCCTGGGTGTAGCCCGCCCGCTGCCGGGCGAACCGGACCGCCTCACCGAACATCACCGCCGGGCTCTGCGTCGGCACGACGCTGGTCTTCCGATGTGACACGCCCGTCCCCCTCCTTGTGACAGCCCTCGATGCACCACGAATTGGACGTCACGCTACCCACAGGCCCCCCATCATTGATGGCGTAACGCAGTTATTCGCTCGCTCAGCGTGAATCGCGCGCCCCATTCGCGAGCCTGTTCCACTCCCCCCTCACCCCGGAGGCCTCCGCATGCCCACGAACCACACCACCCGCCGGCCCCGCGAGTTCGCCGCCCGCCTCGCCTCCCGCGTCGAATCCACCCCCCTCGCCCGGCACATGCTCCGCGCCTATCTCGCCGGGATGCCGCGCGGCGAACGGTACTCCGACATCGCCGAGTTGCTGCTCGGCGAGCTGTTCGCGAACGCCGTCCTGCACACCGACGCGCCGACGGACCGGCTGGTCGAGATCCGCTTCGCGCTCGTCTCCGACCGGCTCCGCCTCGAAGTCCACGACGCCGGCAGCGGGCGCCCCTCCCTCCGCCGCGCCCCCGCCCTCGACGGCGAGCACGGACGCGGGCTCCTCCTCGTCAACGAGCTTGCCGAGAAGTGGGGTTGCTGTCCACGCGCGGGCGGGGTCGGCAAGTTCGTCTGGGCGCTGATCGCACCCGCGCCCGGTTTCACCGAGCTCGCGTTCGGGGCGGCCGCCGACCTCCTCGCCGTCTGAAGCGCCAAGTTCCCCCCAAAGTGGGGTTTGGCTCAACTCCCTACCGCCAAACGGCCGATGACCCATCCGGTGCGGGTTCGAACCGACGGACCCGCCGCATCCCCGGAAAGGGAACTCATGAAGCTGCGGAGCACGCACGCGCTCGGGGCGGGTCTGCTGACGGTGGCGCTCGCCGCCGGAGCGGGCTGGGCCGTGCAGGCCAACGCGAACGACGTCACCTCCGACAACCCCCCGGCCCGCGACGCCGCCGTCCGCGCCATCGACGGCTACCAGCTGATCAAGCTGCCCAACGCCAACGTGCCCAACTTCCAGCGCCGGACGGTCTCCTGCCCGGCCGGCAAGCGCGCCATCGGCGGCGGCGCCGAGGCCCAGGGCACCGCGTCCGTCCTGAACGGCAGCTTCCCGACCGACGACGGCACCGGCTGGGTCGGCATCGGCCACCAGCCGGGCTACAGCAGCGTCGGCATCAGCGTCTACGTGATCTGCGCCAACGCCTGACCGTCACACCGCACTTGAGCGGGGTGGACGGCGCCCCTCAGCACGCCGTCCACCCCGCTCGTCCGGCCCGTCCCGAGCCCCTGCGCCGGCGACCGGTCAGGATTCATTGGGAGCGGCGGACGCGGTCGGGGTCGCGGACTCGGTCGGGGTCGGAGTGGCGGTGGCGGACTCGGTCGGGGTGGCGGATTCACTCGGAACAGGGGTCTCCGAGGGGGTCGGGGCCTGGACCACCTGGTCCTGATGCGGCAGGGCCTTGCACGACATCGCGTCGATGTCGGTGGGCTTCGGGAGGTAGCTCTCGGGCTTTCCGGCGGTCGGCAGCGAGTTCCTGAAGTCCTGGAGCCAGTCGCTGCTGAACACGTAGCCCTTGAGGAAGTCGCGGATCCGGAGGCAGTCCTCGTACCGCTCCTTCTTGATGCCCACGCCGTAGACGTTGGGGACGCCGATCGTCACCTTCGGGGCGACCGCCAGCCCAGGGAACGCGTTCGCCAGGCCGTAGAGGATCAGCTGGTCGGTGGAGACGGCGTCGGCGCGGTGCTCCTCCAGCTCCACCCGGCAGCTCTCCGCGTCGGTCTTCGACATCACGGTGTAGCCCTTGACCTGCGACTGGAGCACCAACTCGTCCTGCGAGGTGGTGCCGCCCCAGCTGCACACCGTCCGGCCCTTGAGGTCGTCCAGGCTGTTGAGCCAGGCGTCGCCGGCGTGCACCAGGAAGCCCTGGTAGGTCGTCGCGTACGGGCCGGCGAAGTAGACCACGTCCGTCCGCTTGGGGGTGATGGAGTAGGAGGCGATCACCAGGTCCTCCCCGCCGCTGGTCAGGACGGCCTCGCGCTCGCCGGAGGTCACGTCGCCGAAGCGCGGGGGGTCGATGCCGGGCTTTCCCAGGCGCCGGACCAGCTGCTCGCCGAGAAGCACGTCGAACCCGATCCACCCGTGGGTCGGGGTCTGCATGCTGGTCCCCGGCTGGTTGTTCTTCACGCCGATCCGCACCGTGTCCTGCTGGAAGATCGACGGCGGACTGCTGCTGCCACTGTTGACGGAAATCGGCGGGGTGATGTCGGGCACCGGGGTGCCGCCGCCGCAACCGGACAGCGACAGCAGCGTCCCCGACAGGACGCCGGCGAGCCAGGTTCGAAGTGCGCCCCGCACCGGGACTCCTTTGCCTCAGTGGGCACCGACGGGTTCGTCGGTGAGGATGGCGGTGATGACGGTGATGTTCATCCGGCAGCCGGCGTCGACGGTCAGCGTCACGACGAACTTCCCGAGCGTGCCGCCGGGGAGCGGGATGGTCACCGACTGGTTGTGGGAGACGACGGTGTAGGGCACCGCCCCGGACACCAGGGCGACGTCGGCTTTCGCGTGTCGTTGGCAGACGGGGTCGTTGGGTCGGTCGCTGACCAGGCCCAGGCTCAGCACCAGGTACTTGCGCGATTCGGCGGTGGCGAAGTCGAGTGTGCGGGACTCGCCGTTCTTCATGGGGGTGGGCCCGACCCACTTCTCACCGCCGGCCAGCCGGACCTCGACCCGCGGGACCGGCGGGGCCGGCTGGTGCCGCTCCGGAGGCCGGGCCGAGTCGCCGGTGGCGATGGCCAAGCCGAGGATCACCCATGCCAGTAGGGGAATTCCGAGGATGTTGACGGTGACGGAGCCGCGGTTGTCGCCGCCGAATCCGACTCCGATCACGCTCAGGAGTTTCAAGGGTTTTCGGCCGGATCTAGTTGATGGTGAGGTTGATCTCTCCGTTGTTGTCGCCCGCGAATGCGGTGCCCTTTTCGACGTGGATGTTCACCGTGTGGAAGCGGGTGAGTTCGGCCGCCAGCGTCGGATCCTCGCGCAGCGCCTCCAGGATCAACTCCCGCACCTGCTGCTCGTCCTGCTCCGTCGGGGCCGCCTGCGTGGCGTCGTCGCCCCCGCGATCGCGCCAGCGCCGGATCAGTTGCCGCAGCCGGGACGCGGAGCTCTGGGCGGCGTCCCGGCCCACCTCGGTGGCCGCTCCCGTGGCGACTGCGGCGAGCACCGGGACCAGCTCGTTCATTACCTGTGCATCCATCAGGTTCCCCCGTGGTCAACGCACTTGAGGATTTTGGCTCACTTCTTATCACACGCCTCCGCATGGTGGAAGTCTCGGGCGGCGCCCTCGGCGATCAGTCCCGCGATAGCAGGAGGTCCGCCGGCGCGGCCGCCACCACCACATCGGCGTCCGCGTCCACCGGCGCCGGCCGGCGCTCCCATTTCGGAGACCGGGGGCGCGCTGCGTCTTCCGCCCGGCCGTGTCGTGCCCCTGGCTGTCGGTCCAGCGACGTTTGCGGCGGCAATGGACCGGTAGCTGACTCCGGCGGGCATCTCAAAGGGCTCGGCGCGGGTGCCTGCTCTCCAGGCCACTACCTGCGGTGAGCACGCGGGGCTGCCGTCGGCAGGTCCGCCGTCCGACTCATTCAACGCGCCGGCTTGCCGTCTCTGCCGGTAGCGGGGCTTCGTGTGCTCATACGTCGCGGTGGCGGAGGACCGTCACAGCGATGACGCAGGAGACAATGCCCCAGACGGGGAGCGCGATCCACGCCTCCGTGTCGGACGGGTGGTAGCCGACGATGTGCCCGGATCCGATGTGTGTGAGCTGGAGGAACGCGGAGAACGGCAGCGCGTTGCTCACCTGCTCGAAGAAGTTGCCGGTGTGCAGCAGCTTGTCGTCGGGCGCCAGCAGGCCCATCGGCACGATCATGAAGTTGACGAAGAGGACGAAGACGGTGACCGGGCCGTTGCGGATAAGCGTGCCGACAGCCATCCCGATGAGACCGGACACCGGGAACGTGATCACGACTGCCGCGAGGAGGCCTGGCAGGCCGGGGGTGGTCCAAGAGAACGCGGTGATGCGGTCCGAGTAGATTGCCATGGCGATGCCCCAGGAGCCGACGCCGACGAGCAGGCCGACGACCGTCAGCGCGGCCGTCACGACGGCGGCCTTGGCCAGCACCACTCGGCTGCGGGCCGGCACGGCGATGAACGTCGTGCGGATCAGCCCATTGGCGTGTTCGCCGACCACGGTCTGCGCGCCGATCGCGCCGGCAACGGTCATGAGGAGGAGATACGCCGGGGGGTAGAGGGTTTCGTGCCCGGGGTCGAAGATCTGCTTGAAGTCGTCCTCGAAGCCCGGCCAGGCGGTGTAGGCCTGGTTGGCGCCGTCGTAGGCGACGTACCAGGCGAGGACGACGATGCAGGCCAGCACGATCAAGGTCGAGCGCAGTGAGCAGAGCTTGATCCATTCGGCGCCGAGCAGGTCGCGCCAGCGCGGAGGAGCCCCGACAGCGGACCGGTCGGTGGCCGTGGGTGAGGTGGCGGGTGTGGTCATCGGGGGTCTCCGGCGCGGTATTGAACGCTGTCGGCGGTCAGTTGCATGAACGCGTCTTCCAGCGATCCGCCATGGGCGATGACTTCGTGGACCATGACGCGGTGGGTGAAGGCGAGCTCGTTGACGCGGGCCGCAGTCAGGCCGGTGACACTGAGGGTGCCCCGGGACTCCGCCAGCACCGACGCGCCGGCGTTGCGGAGGGCCCCCGCCAAGGCGTCCGGGTCGGGGGTACGTACGGTGACGCCGGCATTGGCTGCACGGGCGGCGAAGTCGCCGGCCGGCTCGTCGGCGATCAGCCGGCCGCCTCCAATGACGATGAGGTGGTCGGCGGTGTTCGCCATCTCGCTCATCAGGTGGCTGGAGACGAACACGGTCCGACCCTCACCGGCCAGGCGGCGGAACAGCTCGCGCGCCCACCGGATGCCCTCCGGGTCCAGGCCGTTGACCGGCTCGTCGAAGAGCAGGACGGGCGGGTCACCGAGCAGGGCGGCGGCGATGCCCAGGCGCTGCCGCATGCCGAGGGAGAACCCGCCGATCCGCCGACTGCCCGCCTCGCCCAGGCCGACCGTCTCCAGGACCTCCTGGACCCGACGCCTGGGCAGGCCGTTGCTGCAGGCCAGGGCAGCCAGATGCCCGTTCGCGGTGCGTCCCTTGTGGACGTCATTGGCATCCAGCAGGGCGCCGACGTGGCGCAGCCCGGTGCCGAACTCGCCGAACGGGCGGCCGTCGATGGTGGCGGTGCCCCTCGTGGGGGCGTTCAGCCCCAGGAGCATACGAAGCGTGGTGCTCTTACCTGCACCATTGGGGCCGAGGAACCCGGTCACCCGCCCAGGCCGCACGGTGAAGGTCAGGCCGTCCACGGCCACGACGCTGCCGTAGCGCTTGGTGAGTTGGTCGATGTCGATCACCTGCCCAACGGTGTCTCAAGCCGGCCCCGTACGGCGTCCGGTCACCGGCGGACTTCCCGAACCGGCCACCTCCCCCCGGGGGCGTACGCTCCCGGGGGGACGCCCGGCCGCGGACCGGATGGCTACGATCGACCGGTGGATCAAGGAATGCCGCGGCTCCCGCTGCTGAGACGGATACCGCCGGGCGTCTGGGCGGCGGTCACCCGGTGTGCGGCCGGCCTGTTCGCGCTGGTGCTGTTCACCGCGATGAACGTCTTCTTCTACCGTTCCCCGGAACCCTTCCTCGGCTGGGGGCTTTGGGCCGGGGTGGGCGTGGCCGTCGTCCTGGCATTGCCGATCGGAGTGGCCCGCCGCCGGCCGCTACCGGTCCTCGGGCTGATGCTCGCCGAGTCGACCGCGCTCATGCTGCTCACGGAGCGGACGTGGCCACTGTTCCCGGCCATGGATATTCTGATCTGTTACATCGCGGCCACCCGGTCGCGCCGAACCGGCATCGCGGCCGCCGGTATCGTGCTGACCGTCTGGGCCGGCGCCTTCGTCGGTACGTGGCTGACCGTGCCCCGGGGAACCGAGACGGTCAGTGACGTCCTCTCCGAGGTGTCGGGCGCCGCCATGACTGTCGTCGTCGCCTGGATGATCGGCAACTCGATGCGCCAGCGGCGCGACCACAGAGAGGCCTTGCACGCGGAGGCTGCGGCCCGGGCGGTGGTCGCCGAACGGCTGCGGATCGCCCGCGAACTGCACGATATAGTCGCCCACAACATCGGAGTCATCGCGATCCAGGCCGGCGCGGCAAACCTGGTCATCGACACCCAACCGGCCGGAGCACGCAAGGCGCTGAACGCCATCGAGACCACCAGCCGCGAGACACTGGCAGGACTGCGACGCATGCTCGGCGCGCTGCACCAAGCGGAAGCGGATCCGGCGAGAGCCGCTCCGGCAGCGGGATTGGAAGCGGTCGACCGGTTGGCCGAGACGACGGCCGACGCCGGAGTCCGGGTGGAGGTGCACTGGCTGGGGCAGCGGCGCCCATTGCCCCCCGAGATCGACCTGGCCGCCTTCCGGATCATCCAGGAATCGGTCACCAACGTGGTGCGCCACTCAGGCACCCGCCGCTGCCAGGTGTCCGTGGAGTATCGGGACGAGGAACTGGCTATCGAGGTCGTCGACGACGGACGCGGCGCTGAGCGCCCCGGTGCGGCAGCGGGGACAGGCTATGGGATCTCCGGGATGCGCGAGCGGGTTGCCCGGCTGAACGGCCGGTTCAGCGCCGGGTCCAGGCCCGAAGGCGGCTTCCGGGTGGCGGCTAGGCTGCCGGCATGACGATCCGTATCGTGCTCGCCGACGACCAAGAACTGGTACGCGCCGGGCTGAGCATGGTCATCGCCGACAGCCCGGACCTCGACATCCTGGGCGAGGCCGGAACGGGCGCGCAGGCGGTCGAGCTGGCATCGGACCTTGAGCCCGATGTCGTGGTGATGGACATCCGCATGCCCGGCATGGACGGCATCGAAGCCACCCGAATCATCACGGCGAGCTCCGAGACGACGCGTGTCGTCGTCCTGACCACCTTCGACGACGACGACAACGTCTACGCCTCGCTGCGCGCCGGTGCGAGCGGGTTCCTGGTCAAGGACATGGCACTGGTGGACATCATCGCGGCGATCCGCGTGGTCGCCGCCGGCGATGCCCTGATCGCGCCGAGCGTCACCCGCCGCCTCATCGAGGAGTTCGCCCGGCGGCCCGAATCCTCTTCCAGCCTCCGGCCGGGAGGACCACCCCCATCGCAGAGTCGGCAGATCGACGGCATCACCGGACGAGAGCGCGAGGTGCTGACCCTGGTCGGGCGCGGTATGTCCAACAGTGAGATCGCCGCTCAGCTTTTCATCGGCCCCGCCACCGTCAAGACCCATGTGGCCCGTCTGTTGACCAAGCTCGATGCCCGCGACCGGGTCCAACTCGTCATCGCCGCCTACGAAGCAGGCCTGGTGTCGACATCCAGTTGAGTCCTGGTCCGGCTCGCCGCGGGGCCGCCGAGCCGGGTTTCCTTGGCCTCGACGCCGCGTCGGTGTAGACCGACAGCCCCGGTGGTACCGCATGCACCCGATGGTCCGGCGGCTGCGCGGGCTGGGGCTCGGGCTGCCCGCCGTCCGGCTGGTGCTGGACGGCGAGCGGTCGGTGGCGGAGGTCGTCGCGGCGGAGCGGGCCGCGCTCGATGGACGGCTCGCGGACCTGGCGTGGCGGCAGGCCTCGCTGCGCGCGGTCGAGGAGGCCGGACCGGCCGAGCGGGGCGCCCGGCTGGACCTGCCGGCCGCCGTGCCGAACGGGGGCGCCGTCCGTGCGGCGCTGATCGGTTTCTGGCGGCGGGCGAGCGTCGCGCCCGCGTCGGGGGCAAGGTCCGGGGCGAGGCCCGGGGCGGCGTTCGACTGGCTGACCGACGCCCTCGCGTGCTCCGCCGGGGCGGCCGACGGGTAGCCTGCTTGGGCGCGCTTCTCCAACACCCCTCCGCCGCAGTCCTGTTCGAGGAGGCACCGATGTTCCGCAGCGATCCCCCGCCCGGCTTCCGCATCCCGACCGACCGGGAGACGGCGCTGGCGTTCGGCGAGGAGGTGGCCGTCCTGCGGGACGCGCCCGCCGACTGGGGCGTCACGATGGGGCGGCAGTCCTCGAACGGGTTCGTCTGCCAGATCGACGTCGACTACCACCTGTCCGACGGCGAGTCGGTCGCCACGGTGTCCACCTACCGCCCGCCACCGGGGCCGGTGCGCCCGCAACTGCTGGACGCCGAGCAGGAGCTGTGGAACTTCCTGGCCAACAGCGGGCGCTCCACCGAGCCCTTCGCCGGCACGCCCTACCTCAGCCGCGAGCTGCGCCTCGGTTCGCTCGACCTCCCGGTCCACGTCCACGAGCGCGAGGACTGCTTCAGCGCCTGGCTGCCCCGGCTCCCCCACGAGACGGGCTGCATCGTCCTCGCCGGCGTGTCCGCCTACTGGCCGATGCTGGCCGCCCTCGTCCTGCGCGCGCCCGCCGACTTCCCGGACACGCACTTCCACAACCGCCGCTGATCACTGGGCGGCGGCCGCGGCCTCCAGGGTGGCGCGCCAGAGCGGGCTGTCCACGTAGTGGTTGTCGTACAGCTCGGAGGAGTCCTTGATCTCCTGCGGGCTCGCCTCGCCGCGCATCACCCGGCCGAGCAGCCGCAGGTAGTCGAAGCGCGGCATGCCCGGGGTGAAGACGAACAGCACATCGGCCGCGGAGCCGGGGGCGGCGGCGAAGGCGTGCGCGGTGTGCGGCGGGACGAGCAGGAAGTCCCCGGCCTCCAGGACCTCCACCTTCTCCTCCACCAGCACCTGGAGCGAGCCCCCGATCACGAAGAACAGCTCCGAGGCCCGGGTGTGGAAGTGCGCCGGCGCCCCGACCGCGCCCTCGGCGAACGTGGACCGGTAGCTGGTGATCGGACTCCCGTCGGTGCCGCAGTCGGCGAGCAGCGTCATCACACTGCTCGGGTCGCTGGTGGTCTCGGCGGTGGCGGCACGGGTCAGCAGCGGCTTCAGCGGTCCGACGGTGGCGTTCACGGGCGGTTCTCCCCCACATCGTTCGGCCCCGGCTCCCTGCCGCGACCTCGTAATGATCAATCTAGTCATCCCAGAGACCACCTGAATGGTTCATTTCCGACCCGAAATGATGGGTCAATTACGGTCCAGGGTGATCGCGTTCTTGGCGTGGTCGACGGACTCCTCCGAGGCCGGGCCGCCGGGGTTCTCGGTGGCGAGGGCCTGGTTGAGGGTGACGAAGGGGCGCATGCGGCGCTCGTAGTGGGCGAAGGCGGTGTGGTGGTCGGTGCCGGTGGTGCGGGCGTGGGCGAGTTCGGCGGCGAGGACGTGGGCGCCGACCAGGGCGAGGCTGGTGCCCTGGCCGGAGAGCGGGGAGGCGCAGTAGCCGGCGTCGCCGACCAGGGCGACGCGGCCGGTGGACCAGGTGTCGAGGTGGATCTGCGCCATCACGTCGGCGTAGAGGTCGGTCGAGCGGTGCAGGGCGTCCAGCAGGCGGGTCCGCTCCCAGCGGCACGCGGCCATCCGTTCGGCGACTCGCTTCCGTACCGCCTCCGGGTCCCGCTCGGTGGGCTCGTCGCCGGCCCAGCCGAAGGTGATCCGCAGTTCGCGGTTGTCGCGGACCGGGTAGATGCCGTAGCCGGCGTCGCCGTCGCGCTGCCAGAGCTGCCAGTCCTCCAGGCCGAGGAAGTTGTCGGCACTGAAGACCGCGACATGGGTGCCGAGCGGGCGCAGGAACTCCTCCTCCGGGCCGAAGGCCAGCCGGCGCACCCGGGAGTGGAGGCCGTCGGCGCCGACCACCAGGTCGAAGGTGCGCGGCCGGCCGTGCGCGAAGGTGACGTGCACGCCGTGCTCGTCCTCGCGGAGCCCGGTGACGCTGTCGCCGTGGATGAACTCGACGCCGTCCGGGGTGTGTTCGTGCAGGATCGCGATCAGGTCGGTGCGCAGCAGCTCGACGTCGTCGCCGTCGAGGCGGCCGCTGCTGAACGTCGTCTCGGTGTCGCGGTGGATCTCGGTGCCGTCGGCGTCGAGGACGGACATGCCGCGCATCCGGGTGCGGACGGCGCGGACCGGCCCGGTGAGGCCCATCCGGTCGATGACGTCGAGGGCGACGCCGCGGATGTCGATCGCCTGGCCGCCGGTGCGCGGGGCGGGGGCGAGTTCGACGACGGTCGGGGCGAAGCCGTGCCGGGCCAGCCGGTGGGCGAGGACGGTGCCGGCGATGCCGCCGCCGGAGACGAGGACGTTCTGCATGAGGGCTCCCCCTGGGTCGGTGCGCCGGTCGGTCGACCGGGCGGCACGTACGCTGTAAGCGATCTGAATGTACGACGTAAATTCAGAGCTGCGCAAGGGGTGAATCCGCAGGTCAGAGCGGTTTCTGAGCTAGTACAGCGGGCTCCGGACGGGCAACCTCCCTGGTAGGGTCTGAGCTAGTACAGATCCTGAGATCGCACAAGAAGAGGCACCATGGCTCCCGAGACCGACCCGCCCTTCCGGCGCATCGCCGCCGAGCTCCGGCGCCGGATCGCCACCGGGGAGCTCGCCCCCGGCGCCCGGGTGCCCTCGACCCGGCGGATCGCCCAGGACTGGGGCGTCGCCCTGGCCACCGCCACCAAAGCGCTGACCGTGCTGCGCCTGGAGGGCCTGGTCGAGGCCCGCCCCCGGGTCGGCACCGTGGTCGCCGAACCCGCCCAGCCGAGAGCGCCGAAGCAACCGACCACCCCCGAGGGAGAGTTGAGCCGCGAGCGGCTGGTCCGGGCGGCCCTGGAGCTCGCCGACGCGGAGGGCCTGGCCGCCCTCTCGATGCGCGCCGTCGCCGCCCGGCTCGGCGTCTCCGCGATGTCCGCGTACCGGTACGTCACCAGCAAGGACGAACTCGTCCTGCTGACCGCCGACGCCGCCTTCGGCGAGGCCTCCTACCCCGCCGAACCGCCCGCCGGCTGGCGCCCCCGCCTGGAACTCGGCGCCCGCACCCTCTGGACGCTGTTCCGCCGCCACCCTTGGCTCGCCCAACTCACCCCCGTCACCCGCCCGTTGCTGCTCCCCAACCTGCTCGCCCACGCCGAGTGGGCGCTCGCCGCGCTGGACGGCCACGGCCTGGACACCACGACCGTGCTGGACATCCACGTCCTGCTGTACAGCTACATCGAGGGCATCGCCGTCAACCTCGAACGCGAGGCCCAGGCCCAGGACTCCACCGGCCTCACCGGCGAACAGTGGACCGACACCCGCCTCGCCGCCTTCGCCCCCCTCGCCGGCACCGGCCGCTTCCCGGTCTTCACCCGGATGATGGCCGAGCTCTCGGACGGCTACGACCTCAACCTCGACGCCCTCTTCGAGTTCGGCCTCGCCAACCTCCTCGACGGCCTCACCCCCCGCATCGAGAACGGGCGCGGCTGACCAGAAGACGACCCGCCCGGGTCAGTCCCCGTCCTTGCCGCGGAAGGTGCGGCGGTATTCGCGTGGGGGGACGCCGAGGCGGGTGGTGAAGGGTGGGCGGAGGGAGACGGCGGAGCCGAAGCCGCAGTGGACGGCGATGGTGTCGACCGGGAGGTCGGTGTCCTCCAAGAGGCGCTGGGCGGTGAGGATCCGCTGGTCGAGGAGCCAGCGGAGCGGGGTGGTGCCGGTGCCGGCGACGAAGCGGCGGGCGAAGGATCGTTCGGACATCAGGGCGAGGCCGGCCATCCGGCGGACCGTCCAGGGGGTGTCCAGGGCGGCCAGGACCTCGGTGCGGACGCGGGCCAGCGGATCGTCCGTCTGCGCGTCGGCGTTCTCCGGGACCGGGGAGGGGATGAACTGGGCCTGGCCGCCGGAGCGGAACGGCGCGGTGACCATCGAGCGGGCGATGGTCGCGGCGGCCCGCTCGCCGTGGGCGGCACGCACCAGGTGCAGGCACAGGTCGATGCCGGCCGCCTCCCCGGCGGAGGTCCAGAGCGGTTCCTCGCCGATGAACAGCACTTCGGGCCGGACGTCCACCAAGGGGTAGCGGCGGGCCAGTTCGTCCGCGTAGGCCCAGTGCGTGGTGGCCGCGCGGCCGTCCAGCAGGCCGGCCTCGGCGAGGACGAAGGCGCCCGCGCAGAGCGAGGCGACGGTGGTGCCGCGGGCGTGGGCGGCGCGCAGGGCGTCGAGCACGGCCGGGTCGCGCGGCTCGGTGGGCCGCTCGGTGCCGGGGACGACGACCAGGTCGCAGTCGGCGAGCGCGTCCAGGTCGAAGTCCGGGACCCGTTCGAGCCCGCTGCCGAGCCGGACCCGGTGGCCGGCGGGGCCGCAGACCCGCAGGTCGAACGGGGGCAGGCCGGGGCGGCTGGACCGGTTGCGCCAGATCTCGCAGATCACCGCGTAGTCGAAGGCCCGGACGCCGTCGAAGATCAGACATCCCACCGTGCGCATGGCCGCTCCCCCTTGTCTCCGCCGTCGAAGGTGTTGGCAGGATCGTATCGATGGGTGGCCGCGGCGCCACTCACATGATCGTCCGGGCCCGCCGCAGGATGGACGCATGACGAACACCAGCGCTTTCGACGCCCCGCTCACCATCGACTCCGACGCCGTCCTGGTTGTCATCGACGTCCAGAAGGGCTTCGAGGACTACGCCTACTGGGGGCAGCGCGACAACCCGCGGGCCGAGGAGCGGATCGGCGAGCTGATCGACGCCTGGCAGGCCACCGGGCGGCCGCTCGTGACCGTCCAGCACGCCTCGCAGAGCGGCCCGTTGACGCCGGGCACGCCCGGGTACGAGCTGAAGGACTTCATGGCGGCGGTCGAGCCCGACCTGCACATCACCAAGACGGTGAACAGCGCCTTCTACGGCACCCCCGACCTGCACGCCTGGCTGCAGGAGCGGGGCGGCCGGCAGGTGGTGGTGGTCGGGATCGTCACCAACATCTGCGTGGAGACCACCGCCCGGATGGCGGGGAACCTGGGCTACGACGCGATCTTCCCGGTCGACGCGATGCACGCCTTCGACCTGACCGGCCCCGACGGCGTCACCGTCCCCGCCGCCGAGCTCGCCCGCGCCACCCGGACCTCGCTGCACGCGTTCCGGTTCGCCAAGGTGGTCACCACCGAGGCGGTGGTCGCGGCGGCGAAGACGGGCGAGCCGGCCGTCGTCAGCTGGGCCTGAGCCGAGCGGGTTACCGGCCGGTGACCCGCTCCGCCAGGAACGCCTCCCAGGTGCGGGTGCCGTGGTCGGCCCCGGCCCGGGCGAGGTTGGCGCCGGCCCGGTAGGCGCGGCCCATCCCGCCGGGCACCCGCACCGGCAGCATCGGGCGGCGCTTGCCGACCGCCCCGAGGTAGTCGCGGACCAGGTCGGGGAGGGTGCGGACGGCCGGTCCGGCCAGGTCCGGGACGCGGCCGGCGGGGGCGGCCAGGGCCAGTTCGACCAGCCGGGCGGCGACCTCCCGCGCGTCCACCGGCTCCCAGCGGACGGCGCCCGGGGCCGGGACCACGGGCAGCTTGGCCATCGCGGCCGCCGTCTTGAGCGCCAGGTCGTGGAACTGGGCGGCGCGCAGCGTGGTGAACGGGACGCCCGAGCCGGCGACGATCCGCTCGGCGGCGTGCTTGGCGCGGAAGTAGCCGAGCGGCACCTCGTCGGCGGCGATCACCGAGATGTAGACGAGGTGCCGCACGCCGGCCCGCTTGGCGGCGGCGACCAGGTTGCGGGTGGTCTGCTCGTCGTGCTTGGCGTCGCCGGCCAGGTGCAGCACCACCTGGACGCCGTCGAGCGCCGCGTCGACGCCCTCGCCGTTCTCGCCCTGGAGCAGGTCGCCGGCCACGTAGTGGACGCCGTCGGCCGCGGGGCGGGGGTTGCGGGTGAGGACGCGGACCTCGCGGCCGGCCGCGCGCAGCAGCGGCAGGACGTGGGCGCCGAGGGTTCCGGTGCCGCCGGTCACCAGGACGGGGGCGGTCGGATCGATCTTCGTCGGGTTCGTCATGGTTCTCTCCGTTTCGCCGTACGGGCCCCGGCCGCCGGAAGTTGATCTTCCGGAGGGAGCCGCTAGGTTCGTGCTTCCGGAGCTTTGACCCTCGGCGACGAAGGAATGTGACACGGGTGGACGAGAAAGTTTTTCCGACGGCACCGGACGACACCGCGGGGTCGGCGGACACCGCCGGGTCGGCGGGATCGGGGTCGGCGGAGCTCTTCGAGGCGCACCGCCCGCACCTGCGGGCCGTCGCCTACCGGATGCTCGGCTCGATCAGCGAGGCCGAGGACGCCGTCCAGGACACCTGGCTGCGCTACGACCGCACCGACACCACCGACGTGGAGAACCTCGGCGGCTGGCTGACCACCGTGGTCAGCCGGCTCTGCCTCAACCAGCTGCGCGCGCGGGCCCAGCGCCGCGAGGAGTCCTTCGAGTCGCGGGCCGAGGCGGGCGGCGGCGCCGTCGAGGTGTCGCGGATACCGGACCCGCTGCTCCGGCGCGCGGACGTGGTGGACCCGGAGCAGGAGGTGCTGCTCGCCGACTCGGTCGGGCTGGCGCTGATGGTGGTGCTGGAATCGCTGTCGCCCGCCGAGCGGGTGGCCTTCGTGCTGCACGACATGTTCGCGGTGCCGTTCGAGGAGATCGCCCCGCTGATCGAGAAGACCGCGCCCGCCACCCGTCAGCTGGCCAGCCGGGCCCGCCGCAAGGTGCAGGGGCAGGCGCCCGCGCCGGACCGGGACCTGGCCCGCCAGCGGGTGGCCGTCGACGCGTTCTTCGCCGCCACCCGGGAGGGGGACCTCGACGCGCTGCTCGCCGTCCTCGACCCGGACGTGGTGCTGCGCGCGGACGGGCCGACGCTGCGCGACCGCCGTCCGGTGGTGCTCAGCGGGGCCGGGACGGTCGCGGGCCAGGCGGTCATGTTCCGCAGCCTGGCGCCGTACGCGCGCCCGGCGCTGATCAACGGGGCCGCGGGCGTGGTGGTGATCGGCGCCAACGGCCGGACGATGTCGGTCATGGCGTTCACCGTGGTGGGCGGCGCGATCGTGGCGATCGACGTGCTCACCGACCCGGACCGGCTGGCCGCCCTGGACGTCAGCGCGTTCCTGGACTGAGCCGACGACGGACGGCCGCCCCCGCACACCGGAGCGTGCGGGGGCGGCCGTTTCGCGCGTGGGCGCGGCGCGTCAGCCCTTCTTGGAGATGAAGTCGTACGCGCCGGCCGCGACGTCGTCCAGGTACGGACCGGCCTGGTACTGCGGGTCACCGGTGTGCTTGCCGACCGAGACGTTGCTGACCAGGGCCGGCTGGCCGTCCTTGGTGGCCAGCCAGCCGCCGCCGCTCGAACCGCCGGTCATGGTGCAGCCGATGGCGAGCATCGGCGGGCGGGTCGGGTCGTAGGAGATCCGGCTGGGCTTGCCGCTCTCGCAGCGGTTGAGCTCCATGCCGTCGTACGGCGGGGCCGCCGGGTAGCCGTACTCGGTGACGCTCAGCTGGTCGCGCGGGGCGTTGAACCAGACCGGCACGGCGCCGCCGACCGTCTCCTCCAGCGACTTGCCGCCCGCGGGCTGCACCCGGATGATCGCGAAGTCGTACTGGGTGGCCGGGGAGCCGCCGTCGCCGCCCTCCGCCTTCCACTGCGGGGAGGTCACCGCCTGGGTGGCGCTCCAGATGCCGAGCGGGGCGTACTGGGACTCGTCGGCGTTCTTGCCGCCGCTGAGGGCGCCGTTGCTGTTGAAGGCGGGGATGAAGGAGATGTTGCTGAAGTAGGCGCCGCCCTTGCCCTGGTGGACGCAGTGGCCGGCGGTCCACACCAGGTTGCTCTTGCCGGGGTGGGCCGGGTCGGCGACCACGGTGGCGGAGCACTGGTAGTGGTTCAGGCCGGCCGCGGCGTCGGCGCCGCTGCCCGGCTTGTCGGCGAACAGCTTCCCGTGCACACCGAGCTTGGTGTACGGGTGCGGGAGGGGCTGGGCCTTGACCGTCTTGGGCAGCGGGTCGTTGCCGTTGTCGGCGGGCTGCGCGGGCTGGGCCGGCTGGGCCGGCGGCTGCGCGGGCTGGGCGGGTGCCTGCGAGGGCTGCGCGGGCGGGGCCTGCGTCGGCTGGGCGGGCTGCGCCGGGGCCTGGGTGGGCTGCGCGGGCG
>NZ_JBFBDO010000102.1:0-29801 GCF_040683335.1 Kitasatospora sp. NPDC093806 | reverse complement strand
TGGTGCCCTGGCGGATGGCGAGTTCGGGTTCGTCGGTGGTGAGGGCGTGGGTGAGGGCGGTGCGGCTGGTCTCGGTGTCGTCGAGGTCGGCGAGGGCGAAGCGGCCGGGGTGTTCGGCCTGGGCGGCGCGGACCAGGCCCCAGACGGGGGCGAGGGCGAGATCGGGCGTGTCGGTGGCCGCGACGGTGTGGGCGTTCCGGGTGACGATCACCAGGCGGGAGTCGGCGAGCTTCGGCTGGCCGAGGAAGCCCTGCACCAGCTCCAGCGTCCGGTAGGCGGCGGCCCGGACCCGCGCCGGGACGTCCTCGCCCGCCTGCCCGTCCGTGAGCTCGACCAGCACGCCGCCGGGCACCGGACCAGCCGCCGCGAGCGACTCCCAGTCGGCGTGCCGGTCGACGTCCGTGAGGCCCTCCAGGCCCTCCAGGCCGTCGCCGAGGACGGCGAGGCCGGTGGCGGCGGAGGTGGAACCCGCGGTGGTGGGGGCCACCCAGTCGATGTCGAAGAGCACGCCCGCCGCCCGGCCCGCGCCGGCGAGCTGCTCGGCCGACACCGGCCGGATGCCGAGCGCCGCGACCGACAGGACCGGCGAACCGGTGGCGTCCGCGACGGCGATGGAGACGGCGTGGTCGTCGCGGGGCGTGATCCGCACCCGGACGGTGGTGGCGCCCACCGAGTGCAGCGCGACGTCCCCCCAGGAGAACGGCAGGAGCGTCTGCTCGGTGCCGTCCTCGCGGCCGAGCAGCAGCATCATGTGCATCGAGGCGTCGAACAGCGCCGGGTGGATCCCGAAACGGGCGGCGTCGGCGTGGGCCTCCTCGGGCAGCTCGACCTCGGCGAACACCTCCCGGTCACGCCGCCAGACCGCCTTCATCCCTCGGAACACCGGCCCGTAGTCGTAGCCCCGGCCGATCAGGTACTCGTACGCGCCCTCGGCGTCGACCGCCTCGGCGCCGACCGGCGGCCAGGCCGTCAGGCCGATGTCGGCCGGGCCACCGGCTCCGGCCGGCGCGAGCAGGCCCTCGGCGTGGACGGTCCACGGCGTCTGCGGGGTGTCCTCGGCGCGCGAGCAGACCGTCACCGGGCGTCGGCCGTCGGCGTCGGCCTCCCCGACGAAGACCTGGAGCTGCAGTCCGCCCTGTTCGGGGAGGACGAGCGGCGCCTGGAGCGTCAGGTCCTCCAGCAGCGGGCACCCGGCCTCGTCGCCGGCCCGGATCGCCAGCTCGGCCAGCCCGGTGCCGGGGAGCAGCGTGGTGCCGTGGACGGTGTGGTCGGCGAGCCAGGGGTGGGTGGTCAGGGAGAGTCGGCCGGAGAGGACGAGCTGGTCGGTGGTGGCGAGCTGGGTGACGGTGGTCAGGAAGGGGTGGTCGAGGGTGTGCAGACCGGCGGTGGCGAGGCCGGTGGTGGTGGGGCGGGGCTGGAGCCAGTAGTGCTGGTGGTCGAAGGCGTAGGTGGGCAGGTCGACCGGTGCGGCCTGGGCGGGGAGGAGGGACGTCCAGTCGACGTCGGCGCCGTGGGCCCAGAGGGCGCCGAGGGCTTCGACGGCGGTCCGGGCCTCGTCGCGGTTGCGTCGGGCGAGGGGGAGGGCGGTGACACCGGGGAGGGTCTGGCGGGTCAGTGCGGTGAGGATGGCGTCGGGGCCGACCTCGACGAAGACGTCGGCCTCGGCTTCGGCGCCGGTGAGGGCGTCGGTGAAGCGGACGGTGTCGCGGACGTGCTGGACCCAGTGCTCGGCGTTGGTGAGATCCCCATTCGTTGCGATGGGGGTGTCAGGGTTGTTATAGGTTATCGCGTTCGCGATGGCCCGGAACTCTTCGAGCATGGGGTCCATGAGCGGGGAGTGGAAGGCGTGGCTGACGCGCAGTCGCTGGCTCTTGCAGCCGAGTTGTTCGGCGATCGCCGTGACGGTGGCGTCGTCCCCCGAGATGACGGTTGAGGTGGGGCCGTTGAGGGCGGCGATGGAGGCCGCGTCCTCGTGTCCGGCGAGGTGCGGGAGGACGTCGGTCTCGCTCGCCTGGAGGGCGATCATGGCGCCGCCCTCGGGGAGGGCCTGCATGAGGCGGCCACGTGCCTCGATCAGCCGGGCGGCGTCCGCCAGGTTGAAGACGCCGGCGACGTGGGCGGCGGCGATCTCGCCGATGGAGTGCCCGACGAGGACCTGCGGCTTGACGCCGTGGCTTTCCAGGAGTCGGTAGGCGGCGACCTCGTAGGCGAACAGCGCGGGCTGGGTGTAGCGGGTCTGGTTCAGTTCCTCCGACTCGGTGTCGAAGCACAGCTCACGCAGCGATCGGCCGAGCAGCGGGTCGAGTTCGGCGCAGACGGCGTCGAAGGCCTCAGCGAAGACGGGGAAGCTTGCGTACAACTCCCGTCCCATCCCCGCCCGCTGCGCGCCCTGCCCGGTGAACAGCACGCCCACTGCCGGAGTGCTCACCGTGTGGCCCTGTGCCAGGCCGGCCGTCGGCCGATCGTCGGCCAACGCGGCCAGCCCGGTGAGGAGTTCGTCGCCGACCACGGCCGCCCGGTACTCGAAGGCGGCCCGCCCGGCCAGTGCGGACGCGACGGCGTGCCGGTTCAACTCGGGTGCTGACGCCGCCATTTCCGCGAGCCGGGCCGCCTGTCCGCGCAGCGCCTGCGGGCTCTTGGCCGACAGCAGCCAGGCCGGGGGCGTGATCGGGTCGGCGCTGACCGTCCGGGTGAGCACGGCTTCGCCCTGTTCGAGGACGATGTGGGCGTTGGTGCCGCTGATGCCGAAGGAGGAGACGCCGGCTCGGCGGGGGTGGTCGGTCTGCGGCCAGTCGCGTTGTTCGGTGAGCAGTTCGACGGCGCCTGCGGTCCAGTCGACGTGGGTGGTCGGCTCATCGACGTTGATGGTCTTGGGCAGGATGCCGTGCTGCATCGCCATGACCATTTTGATGACGCCGCCGACGCCGGCTGCCGCCTGGGCGTGGCCGATGTTGGACTTCAGCGAGCCGAGCCAGAGGGGCTGTTCGCGGTCGCGGTCGCGGCCGTAGGTGGCGAGGAGGGCTTGGGCTTCGATGGGGTCGCCGAGGCTGGTGCCGGTGCCGTGGGCTTCGACGGCGTCGACGTCGGCGGAGCGGAGCCCGGCCTGGGCGAGGGCCTGCCGGATCACGCGTTCCTGGGACGGGCCGTTGGGGGCGGTGAGGCCGTTGCTGGCGCCGTCCTGGTTGATGGCGGAGCCGCGAACGACGGCGAGTACGCGGTGCCCCTTGGCCCGGGCCACCGACAGCCGCTCCAGCACCAGCATGCCGACGCCCTCGGCCCACGAGGTGCCGTCCGCTGTCGTCGAGAAGGACTTGCAACGGCCGTTGGCGGCCAGACCGCGCTGGCGGCTGAACTCGATGAACGCGCCCGGTGTGGCCATCACGGTCACGCCGCCCGCGAGGGCGAGGTCGCACTCGCCCTGGCGCAGTGCGGCGGCCGCGAGGTGCATGGCGACCAGCGAGGAGGAGCAGGCGGTGTCGACGGTGACGGCCGGGCCTTCGAGGCCGAGCGTGTAGGAGATGCGCCCGGAGGCGACGCTGCCCGCGTTGCCCGTGCCGACCATGCCCTCCAACTCGCCCGGCACGGCGGCCTGGGAGGGCTGGTAGTCGTGGTACATGACGCCGGCGAAGACGCCGGTGCCTGTTCCGTGGAGGGAGCGGGGGTCGATGCCCGCGCGCTCGATGGCCTCCCAGGAGGTTTCGAGGAGGAGGCGCTGCTGGGGGTCGGTGGCGAGGGCTTCGCGGGGGGAGATGCCGAAGAAGGCGGCGTCGAACTGTCCGGCGTCGTGCAGGAATCCGGCTTCGCGGCAGTAGGAGGTGCCGGTCTGCTCGGGGTCGTCGGCGAAGAGGGTGTCGAGGTCCCAGCCGCGGTCGGTCGGGAAGGGCGAGATGCCGTCCCGGCCGTCGGCGACGAGCTGCCAGAGGTCCTCGGGGGAGCTGACGCCGCCCGGGAAGCGGCAGGCCATGCCGACGATGGCGATCGGGTCGTCGTCCACCGCGACGGTCCGAACGGCGGCGACGGTGGACGTGGTGCCGAGCAGCTCCTGGCCGAGGTAGCGGGCGAGGGCGGTGGGTGTGGGGTAGTCGAAGACCAGGGTGGCGGGGAGTTGGAGGGCGGTCGCCTGGTTGAGGCGGTTGCGCAGCTCCAGTGCGGTCAGGGAGTCGAAGCCGAGGTCCTGGAACAGCCGGTCGGTGTGGACGGCCTCCGGGCCGGTGAAGCCCAGGACGGCGGCCACCTGGCGGCGCACCGTGTCCAGGAGGAAGGCCTGACGGCCGGCCTCGTCCAGCCCGGCCAGTTGCTGGTGCAGCGGGGAGGCCGTGGCGGCGGAGGTCGCCGCGCGCCGGGTCCGGCCGGTGACCAGTCGGCGCAGCAGCGGACGGACCGGATCCTGGCCGGCGATCGCCTTGAAGTCGAGGCGGGCGGCGAGCAGCAGGCGGTCGTCGGTGGTGAGCGCGGCATCGAGAGCAGCGAGGCCTTGGGCGTCCGAGAGCGGGAGGACGCCCGCGCTGCCGACCCGGCGGAGGTCGGCCTCGGTCAGGTGGGCGGTCATTCCGCCGGCGGTCCAGAGGCCGTAGGCGAGGGCGGTGGCGGGCAGACCGAGGTCGGCGCGGTGAGTGGCCAGGCCGTCCAGGAAGGCGTTGGCGGCGGCGTAGTTGGCCTGGCCGGCGTTGCCCCAGGTGCCGGCCAGCGAGGAGGCCAGGACGAAGGCGGCGAGCGGGAGTTCGCGGGTGAGCTCGTGCAGGTGCCAGGCGGCGTCGGCCTTGGGCGCGTAGACACGGTCGAGCCGGTCGGCGGTGAGCGCGGTGACCGGGGCGTCGTCGAGGACACCGGCGAGGTGGACGACGGCGGTGAGCGGGTGCTCGGTGGGGACGGTGGCGAGCAGCTCGGCCAGCGCGTCGCGGTCGGCGGCGTCGCAGGCGGCGATGGTCACCTGAGCGCCGAGTGCGGTGAGTTCGGCGGCGAGGTCGGTGGCGCCGGGTGCGTCGGGTCCGCGGCGGCTGGTGAGGAGGAGGTGGCGGGCGCCGTGGGTGGTGGCGAGGTGGCGGGCGACGGTGGCGCCGAGGCCGCCGGTGCCGCCGGTGACCAGGACGGTCCCCTCGGGGTCGAGGGTGGCCGTCGGCGTGCTCTCGTGCAGGCGGACGAGGCGCGGGACGGTCACCGTGCCCTGGCGGATGGCGAGTTCGGGCTCGTCGGTGGCGAGGGCGTGGGCGAGCGCGGTCCTGCTCTCATCGGCCTCGTCGAGGTCGGCGAGGACGAAGCGGCCGGGGTGCTCGGCCAGCGCGGCGCGCACCAGACCCCAGACGGCGGTGAGCGCCGGGTCGGGGGAGTCCGTGGCGACGGCGTTCCGCGTGACGATCACCAGACGGGATTCGGCGAGGTCCGGCCGGGCGAGGAAGCCCTGCACCAGTTCGAGCGCCTGGGAGGTCGCGTTGCGCAGCCGGGTGGGCGCGTCGTCCGCCGGGTCCGCCGTCACGTCCGCCAGTAGGTGGGACGCGCCGTCGGCGGGGAACGCGGCCCAGTCGGGGGCGTGGCCGACGGTGGTGGTGGACACGGTCCGGCCGTCGGCCGCCGGGAGAGCGGTCCATTCGACGGCGAAGGCCACGTCGGACGCCCGGCCCGAGCCGGCCAGCTGCTGGGCGGTGACCGGGCGGACGGCGAGCGAGTCGACGGTCAGGACGGGGGCGCCCGTGGTGTCCGCGAGGTGCAGGGCGATCTCCTGCGCGCCCTTGCGGGTGAGCCGCACCCGCAGGCTGGTGGCGGCCGAGGCGTGCAGGGCGACGGCGCGCCAGCTGAACGGGAGGAGGGTCTCGCCGGGCTCGTCACCGTCGGAGGTGGCCGCCGCCGTGTGCAGGGTGGCGTCGAGGAGGGCGGGGTGGAGGCCGAAGCGGGCGGCGTCCGTGTGGGCGGGTTCGGGGAGTTCGACCTCGGCGTAGACGGTGTCGTCGGCGCGCCAGGCGGTGGTGACGGCCCGGAAGGTGGGGCCGTAGTCGAGGCCGAGGGCGGCGAGGTGGTCGTAGATGTCGTCGACGGGGACGGGGGTGGCTCCGGTGGGGGGCCAGGTGGCGAGCTCGGTGCCCGCGTCGGCGACGGTTTCGGTGGTGAGCAGGCCTTCGGCGTGGAGGGTCCAGGGCTGGTCTTCGTCGGTGCGGGAGTGGATGGTGAGCGGGCGGTGGCCGGTCTCGTCCGGGGCGCCGACGGCTGCCTGGAGCTGGACGGCCGTGCCCTCGGGGAGGACGAGCGGGGAGCTGAGGGTCAGTTCGTGCAGGCCGGGCGTGTCGGTGTGCTGCGCGGCCTGGAGGGCGAGTTCGACGAACGCCGTGCCGGGGAGGACGACGGCGCCGTGGACGGCGTGGTCGGCGAGCCAGGGGTGCGTGGTGAGCGAGAGCCGGCCGGAGAGGACGAGTTGGTCGGTGCCGGCGAAGTGGGTGACGGCGCCGAGCAGGGGATGGTCGACCGAACCGAGTCCGGCGGTGGCGAGGCCGGTGGTGGTGGGGCGGGGCTGGAGCCAGTAGTGCTGGTGGTCGAAGGCGTAGGTGGGCAGGTCGACGCGCGGACCGTCGGCGGGGAGGAGAGGCGTCCAGTCGATGTCGGCGCCGTGGGCCCAGAGGTTGCCGAGAGCGGTCACCAGGGCGGTGGGCTCGTCGTGGTTCCTGCGCGCGAGGGGGAGGGCGGTGGTCTCGGGCAGGATCTGGCGGGTGAGCGCGGTGAGGATGGCGTCGGGGCCGACCTCGACGTAGACGTTCGCGTCGGCGCTGGTGAGGGCGTCGGTGAAGCGGACGGTGTCGCGGACGTGCTGGACCCAGTATTCGGGGTTGGTGAGATCCCCACTCGTTGCGATGGGGGTGTCAGGGTTGTTATAGGTTATCGCGTTCGCGATGGCCCGGAACTCTAGCAGCATGGGCTCCATGAGCGGGGAGTGGAAGGCGTGGCTGACGCGGAGTCGCTGCGACTTGCAGTCGAGCTGTTCGGCGATGGCGGTGACGGTGGCCTCGTCCCCCGAGATGACGGTCGACGTCGGCCCGTTGAGGGCGGCGATGGACGCGGCGTCCTCCTGCCCCACGAGGTAGGGGAGGACGTCGGTCTCGCTTGCCTGGAGGGCGATCATGGCGCCGCCCTCGGGCAGTGCCTGCATGAGGCGGCCGCGTGCCTCGATGAGGCGGGCGGCGTCGGCCAGGCTGAAGACGCCCGCGACGTGGGCGGCGGCGATCTCGCCGATGGAGTGTCCGACGAGGACCTGTGGCTTGATGCCGTGGCTTTCCAGGAGTCGGTAGGCGGCGACCTCGTAGGCGAAGAGCGCTGGCTGGGTGTAGCGGGTCTGGTTCAGTTCCTCCGACTCGGTGTCGAAGCAGAGATCCCGGAGCGATCGCCCGAGCAGCGGGTCGAGTTCGGCGCAGACGGCGTCGAAGGCCTCCGCGAAGACAGGGAAGCTTGCGTACAACTCTCGCCCCATCCCGGCCCGCTGCGCGCCCTGCCCGGTGAACAGCACGCCCACCGTTGCCGCCCCCTGGGCGAACGCGGCCGGCGCCGTGCCCTCCGCCAACGAGGCCAGCCCGGCGAGCAGTTCGCCCCGGTCGGATCCGACCACGGCAGAGCGGTAGGCGAAGGAGGACCGCTCGCGCAGAGCGCGGGCGATGGAAGCCGGGCTGAACTCCTCGTCGCTCTCGACGAATTCGGTCAGGCGGGCGGCCTGTCCGCGCAGCGCCTCCGGGCCGGCCGCAGACAGCAGCCAGGCCGTCGGACCCGCCGTCTCGACGGCCGGCTGTGCGAGCTCGGCTTCGGCCTGTTCGAGGACGATGTGGGCGTTGGTGCCGCTGATGCCGAAGGAGGAGACGCCGGCTCGGCGGGGGTGGTCGGTCTGTGGCCAGTCGCGTTGTTCGGTGAGGAGTTCGACGGCGCCTGCGGTCCAGTCGACGTGGGTGGTCGGCTCATCGACGTTGATGGTCTTGGGCAGGATGCCGTGCTGCATCGCCATGACCATCTTGATGACGCCGCCGACGCCGGCCGCTGCCTGGGCGTGGCCGATGTTGGACTTCAGTGAGCCGAGCCAGAGGGGTTGTTCGCGGTCGCGGTCGCGGCCGTAGGTGGCGAGGAGGGCTTGGGCTTCGATGGGGTCGCCGAGGCTGGTGCCGGTGCCGTGGGCTTCGACGGCGTCGACGTCGGCGGAGCGGAGCCCGGCCTGGGCGAGGGCCTGGCGGATCACGCGTTCCTGGGAGGGGCCGTTGGGGGCGGTGAGGCCGTTGCTGGCGCCGTCCTGGTTGATCGCGGAGCCACGCACAAGAGCCAGCACGCGGTGCCCCTTGGCCCGGGCCACCGACAGCCGCTCCAGCACCAGCATGCCGACGCCCTCGGCCCACGAGGTGCCGTCCGCCGTCGAGGAGAAGGACTTGCAGCGACCGTCCGTCGCCAGGCCGCGCTGCCGGCTGAACTCGACGAAGGCAGCCGGGGTGGCCATCACGGTCACACCGCCCGCCAGGGCGAGTTCGCACTCGCCCTGGCGGAGCGCGTGCGCGGCGAGGTGCATGGCGACGAGCGACGACGAGCAGGCGGTGTCCACCGTCACGGCCGGGCCTTCCAGGCCGAGCGTGTAGGCGACCCGGCCCGAGGCGACACTGCCCAGGCTCCCGGTGCCGACCATCCCTTCGAGCTCACCGGGGACGGAGGTAAGCGGCGGCTGGTAGTCGTGGTACATGACGCCGGCGAAGACGCCGGTTCCCGATCCGTGCAGGGAGCGGGGGTCGATGCCCGCGCGCTCGATCGCCTCCCAGGAGGTCTCCAGGAGGAGGCGCTGCTGGGGGTCGGTGGCGAGGGCTTCACGCGGGGAGATGCCGAAGAAGGCGGTGTCGAACTGTCCGGCGTCGTGCAGGAATCCGGCCTCGCGGCAGTAGGAAGTACCGGTCTGCTCGGGGTCGTCGGCGAAGAGGGTGTCGAGGTCCCAGCCGCGATCGGTCGGGAACGGTGAGATGCCGTCCCGGCCCTCCGCGACGAGCTGCCACAGGTCCTCGGGGGAGCTGACGCCGCCCGGGAACCGGCAGGCCATGCCGACGATGGCGATCGGGTCGTCGTCCACGGCCACGGTCCGGACGGCGGCGACGGCGGTCGCGGTGCCGAGCAGCTCCTGGCCGAGGAAGCGGGCGAGGGAAGTCGGCGTCGGGTAGTCGAAGACCAGGGTGGCGGGGAGTTGGAGAGCGGTCGCCTGGTTGAGGCGGTTGCGCAGTTCGAGCGCCGTCAGCGAGTCGAAGCCGAGGTCCTGGAACAGCCGGTCCGGCTGGACCGCGTCGCCACCCGGGAAGCCGAGGGCGCCGGCGACCTCCGCGCGGACCAGGTCCAGCAGCGCCGCCTGCTGTCCGGCCTCGTCCAGGCCGAGCAGCCGTGCCTGGAGGGCGCCACCACCCCGACGAGTCGAGGCGGCGGCGCGGCGGACCCGGCCGGTGACCAGGCCGCGCAGCAGCGGGCGGATCGGGTCCTGCTCGGCGAGCGACCTGAGGTCGAGGCGGGCGGAGAGCAGCTGCGGGCGTCCCCCGCCGAGCGCGGTATCGAGGGCGGCGAGGCCCTGGGCGTCCGAGAGCGGGACCACCCCGGCGGCGGCGAGTCGGCGCAGCTCCGTCTCGCCGAGTTCGCCGGCCATGCCGCCGGTGGTCCAGAGGCCGTAGCCGAGGGCGGTGGCGGGCAGGCCGAGGTCGGCGCGGTGGGCGGCCAGGGCGTCCAGGAAGGCGTTGGCGGCGCCGTAGTTGGCCTGGCCCGCGTTGCCCCAGGTTCCGGCCAGCGAGGAGAACAGCACGAAGGCCGCCAGCGGCAGCTCACGCGTGAGCTCATGCAACTGCCAGGCCGCGTCGGCCTTCGGCGCGAACACCCGGTCCAACTGCTCGGCGGTCAGCGCGGTGACCGGGGCATCCTCCAGGACACCTGCCGCGTGCACGACGGCGGTGAGCGGGTGCTCGGCGGGGACGGCGGCGAGCAGCCCGGCCAGCGCGTCGCGGTCGGCGGCGTCGCAGGCGGCGATGGTCACCTGAGTGCCGAGCGCGGTGAGTTCGGCGGCCAGTTCGGCGGCGCCGGGCGCCGCCGCGCCGCGACGGCTGGTGAGGAGGAGGTGGCGCACGCCGTGGGCGGCGACGAGGTGGCGGGCGACGGTCGCGCCCAGGCCGCCGGTGCCGCCCGTGACCAGGACGGTGCCCTCGGGATCGAGGGCGGCCGTCGGCGCGCTCTCAACCAGACGGGCGAGGCGCGGGACGGTCACCGTGCCCTGGCGGATGGCGAGTTCGGGCTCGTCGGTGGCGAGTGCCCGGGTGAGCGCGGTCCGGCTGGCCTCGTCCTCGTCGAGGTCGGCGAGGACGAAGCGGCCGGGGTGCTCTGCCTGCGCGGCGCGCACCAGGCCCCAGACGGGGGCGAGCGCGAGGTCAGGGGTTTTGGTGGCCGTGGCGCCCCGGGTGACGATCACGAGCCGGGCCCCGGCCGGCTGGTCCTCGGCCAGCCACTGCCGGAGGAGGTCCAGGACCTGGCGGGCGGTGGCGGCGGCGCTCCCGGCGGCGTCGGCGCCGGGAGCGGGCCGCACCTCCACGATCTCGGCCCCGGTTTCGGCCCCGGTTTCGGCCTCGATACCGGCGGCCGGCAGGGCGAGCTCGGTCCATTCCACCCCGAACAGGGAGGACGCCGTGGCGGCGGTGGCGGAAGCGGCGAGCTGTTCGGCGGAGACCGGCCGCAGGTGCAGACCGTCCACGGTGAGCACGGGCGCGCCGGTGGCGTCGGCGATGTGCAGGGCGACGGCGTGACCGGCGGCCGCGCCGGTGACCCGGACCCGCACGGTCGTCGCACCGACGGAGTGCAGGGCGACGGCGCGCCAGCTGAACGGCAGGAGCGTCTCCGCCGGTCCGCCGTCACGGCCGAGGCTGATGGTGTGCAGGGTGGCGTCGAGGAGGGCGGGGTGGAGGCCGAAGCGGGCGGCGTCCGTGTGGGCGGGCTCGGGGAGCTCGACCTCGGCGTAGATGCTGTCGCCCGCGCGCCAGGCGCTGGTGACGGCCCGGAAGGTGGGGCCGTAGTCGAGGCCGAGGGCGGCTAGGTGGTCGTACATGCCGTCGACCGGGATGGGGACGGCCCCGGCGGGCGGCCAGACGGCGAGCTCGGCGCCCGCGTCGGCGGTGTCGACGGCATCGGTGGTGAGCAGGCCCTCGGCGTGGAGGGTCCACGGCTGGTCGCCGTCCTCGGGGCGCGTGTGGACGGTGATGGGGCGCCGTCCGGTGCCGTCGGGGTCGGTCACGACGACCTGGAGCTGGACGGCCTCGTCCTCGGGGAGAACGAGCGGGGAGCTGAGCGTCAGCTCGTCGATCCCGTCGCAGCCGGCCCGGTGGGCGGCCTGGAGCGCCAGCTCGACGAACGCCGTGCCGGGCAGGAGGACGGCGCCGTGGACGGCGTGGTCGGCGAGCCAGGGGTGCGTGCTCAGCGAGAGCCGGCCGGAGAGGACGACCTGGTCGGTCGTGGCGAGCTGGGTGACAGCGCCGAGTAGGGGGTGGTCGACCGAACCGAGGCCCGCGGTGGTGAGGTTGGCGGTGGTGGCGCGGGGCTGGATCCAGTAGTGCTGGTGGTCGAAGGCGTAGGTCGGCAGGTCGACCGGGGCGGCCTGGGCGGGGAGCAGCGGGGCCCAGTCGATGTCGGCGCCGTGCGTCCACAGGGCGCCGAGGGCTTCGACGGCGGTCCGGGCCTCGTCGCGCTTGCGTCGGGCCAGGGGGAGGGCGGTGACACCGGGGAGGGTCTGGCGGGTGAGCGCGGTGAGGATGGCGTCGGGGCCGACCTCGACGAAGACGTCGGCCTCGGCTTCGGCGCCGGTGAGGGCGTCGGTGAAGCGGACGGTGTCGCGGACGTGCTGGACCCAGTGCTCGGCGTTGGTGAGATCCCCATTCGTTGCGATGGGGGTGTCAGGGTTGTTATAGGTTATCGCGCTTGCGATGGCCCTGAACTCTTCGAGCATGGGGTCCATGAGCGGGGAGTGGAAGGCGTGGCTGACGCGCAGTCGCTGGCTCTTGCAGCCGAGTTGTTCGGCGATGGCGGTGACGGTGGCGTCGTCGCCGGAGATGACGGTTGAGGTGGGGCCGTTGAGGGCGGCGATGGAGGCCGCGTCCTCGTGTCCGGCGAGGTGCGGGAGGACGTCGGTCTCGCTCGCCTGGAGGGCGATCATCGCGCCGCCCTCGGGCAAGGCCTGCATCAGCCGACCACGTGCCTCGATGAGGCGGGCGGCGTCGGCCAGGCTGAAGACGCCCGCGACGTGGGCGGCGGCGATTTCGCCGATGGAGTGTCCGACGAGGACCTGCGGCTTGACGCCGAAGCTCTCCAGCAGTCGGTACGCGGCGACCTCGTACGCGAACAGGGCGGGCTGGGTGTAGCGGGTCTGGTTCAGCTCCTCCGACTCGCTGTCGAAGCACAGCTCACGCAGCGATCGCCCGAGCAGCGGGTCCAGCTCGGCGCACACCGCGTCGAAGGCCGCCGCGAAGACCGGGAAGGCCGCGTACAACTCCCGCCCCATCCCCGCCCGCTGCGCCCCCTGTCCGGTGAACAGCACACCCACCCCGGCCGCCCCCTGGGCGAACGCGGCCGGCGCCGTGCCCTCCGCCAATGCGGCCAGCCCGGAGGCGAGTTCACCGCGCTCGGCGCCGACGACCACCGCCCGGTGCTCGAACCGGCTCCGCCCGTGCAGCGCCCGGGCCACCGCGCCGGGCGCGAACTCGTCCTCCCGCGCCACGAATTCGGCCAGCCGCGCCGCCTGCCCGCGCAGCGCCTCCGGCCCGGCCGCCGACAGCAGCCACGCCGTGGGGCGGTCGCCGGCACCCTCGCCGGAGCTGTCGCTCTCGCCGCCCTCGGCCGGCTCCGGCGCCTCCTCCGGCTCGTGCTGCTCGATGATGACGTGGGCGTTGGTCCCGCTGATCCCGAACGAGGAGACGCCCGCCCGGCGGGGCCGGTCGGCCCGCGGCCAGTCCCGCTGCTCGGTGAGCAGCTCCACCGCGCCCGCCGACCAGTCCACGTGCGTGGTCGGCTCCTCGACGTTCAGGGTCTTCGGCAGCACGCCGTGCCGCATCGCCATCACCATCTTGATCACGCCGCCGACACCTGCCGCCGCCTGTGCGTGCCCGATGTTGGATTTCAACGAGCCGAGCCAGAGCGGCTGTTCGGCCGAACGGTCCCGCCCGTACGTGGCGAGCAGCGCCTGTGCCTCGATCGGGTCGCCGAGCGCCGTGCCCGTGCCGTGCGCCTCGACGGCGTCCACGTCCGCGGTCGACAGCCCGGCCTGCGCCAGCGCCTGCCGGATCACCCGCTCCTGCGAGGGGCCGTTCGGCGCGGTCAGACCGTTGCTGGCGCCGTCCTGGTTGACGGCCGAGCCACGCAGGACAGCCATCACCCGGTGCCCCTTGGCGCGGGCGACCGACAGCCGCTCCAGCACCAGCACGCCCACGCCCTCGGACCAGCCGGTGCCGTCCGCCGTGGTCGAGAACGACTTGCAGCGGCCGTCCGCCGCCAGACCCCGCTGCCGGCTGAACTCGACGAACGAGGACGGCGTGGCCATCACCGTCACACCGCCCGCGAGCGCGAGTTCGCACTCGCCCTGGCGCAGCGCGTGCGCCGCCAGGTGCATGGCGACCAGCGAGGACGAGCAGGCGGTGTCCACCGTCACGGCCGGGCCCTCCAGGCCGAGCGCGTAGGCGACCCGGCCCGAGGCGACGCTGCCCGCGCTGCCGGTGCCGACCATGCCTTCGAGCTCGTTCGGGACGGCGGCGAGCGGCGGCTGGTAGTCGTGGTACATGACGCCCGCGAAGACGCCGGTCCGGGAACCGTGCAGCGACCGCGGATCGATCCCGGCGCGCTCGACGGCCTCCCACGAAGTCTCCAGCAGCAGCCGCTGCTGGGGGTCGATGGCGAGCGCCTCGCGCGGCGAGATGCCGAAGAAGCCGGCGTCGAACTGGCCCGCGTCGTGCAGGAATCCGGCCTCCCGGCAGTAGGAGGTGCCGGGCTGCTCGGGGTCGTCGGCGAAGAGGGTGTCGAGGTCCCAGCCGCGGTCGGTCGGGAACGGCGAGATGCCGTCCCGGCCGTCCGCGACGAGCTGCCACAGGTCCTCGGGGGAGCTGACGCCGCCCGGGAAGCGGCAGGCCATCCCGACGATCGCGATCGGCTCCTGCTGCCGCTCCTCCATCTCCCGCACCCGGCGGTTGACGTCCCGCAGCTCGGCCGTTGCCCGACGGAGGTACTCCCGCAGGCCGCTCTCGTTGTTCGACATCGCCAGTCCCCTAGCACCTAGCTCGGAAGAAGTAGTTCGGAAGATCGGAGGGTCGGCCCGGCAGAAGGCCTGCCGGGCCGGAGAGCCCGCCGGTCAGAAGGTGTTCAGTTCGCTTTCGAGGGCCGCGAGGAGGTCGTCCTCGTCGGCCTCGGCCAGATCGGCGTCGGCCGTCGAGCGCGCCAGTTCGCGCAGCCGGGCGACGAGCTCCTGGCGGAGCGCGTCGTCGGGGCCGAGTTCGGCCAGGGCCGCTTCGAGGCGGTCGAGGCCGGCGAGCAGCGGGTTCGGGGCTTCCGCCGGGGCCAGCTCCGTGCGGAGCAGGTCGGCCAGGGTGTGGGGGGTGGGGTAGTCGAAGACGAGGGTGGCCGGCAGTCGGAGGCCGGTCGCCTGGTTGAGGCGGTTGCGCAGTTCGAGCGCGGTGAGGGAGTCGAAGCCGAGGTCCTGGAAGAGCCGGTCGGGATTGACGGCCTCCGGGCCGGTGAAGCCCAGGACGGCGGCCACCTGACGGCGCACCGTGTCCAGCAGCAGCGCCCGCTGGCCGGCGGCGTCGAGGCCGGTCAGCTGCTCGGCGAGGCCGGGCCCGGACTGCGCCGCGGACCCGGCGGCGGCCCGCCGGGTCCGGCCGGTGAGCAGGCCGCGCAGCAGCGGGCGGATCGGGTCCTGGTCGGCGAGCGCCTTGAGGTCGAGGCGGGCGGCGAGCAGGTGCGGGCGGTCGCTGCCGAGCGCGGTGTCCAGGGCGGCGAGGCCCTGGGTGTCGGAGAGGGCGAGGACACCGGTGGCGGCGAGTCGGCGGAGTTCGGCCTCGCCGAGTTCGCCGGCCATGCCGCCGGTGGTCCAGAGGCCGTAGCCGAGGGCGGTGGCGGGCAGGCCGAGGCCGGCGCGGTGGGCGGCCAGGGCGTCCAGGAAGGCGTTGGCGGCGCCGTAGTTGGCCTGGCCGGCGTTGCCCCAGGTGCCGGCCAGCGAGGAGAACAGCACGAACGCGGCCAGCGGCAGCTCACGGGTGAGTTCGTGCAGGTGCCAGGCGGCGTCCGCCTTGGGCGCGTTGACGCGGTCGAGCCGGTCGGCGGTGAGCGCGGTGACCGGGGCGTCGTCCAGCACTCCCGCCGCGTGGATGACGGCGGTGAGCGGGTGCTCGGCGGGGACGGCGGCGAACAGGTCGGCCAGCGCGTCGCGGTCGGCCACGTCGCAGGCGGCCACGGTGACCTGGGCACCGGCCTCCGTCAGCTCCTCGGCCAGTTCGGCGGCGCCGGGCGCCTCGGTGCCGCGGCGGCTGGTGAGGAGCAGGTGGCGCACGCCGTGGGCGGTGACCAGGTGGCGGGCGACGGTCGCACCCAGGCCGCCGGTGCCGCCCGTGATGAGGACGGTGCCCTCGGGGGCGAGGGCGAGGGCGAGGCCGGCGGGCTGCGCGGCGTCGCGCAGCCGGGTGAGCCGGGGGACGGTCACCGTGCCCTGGCGGATGGCGAGTTCGGGCTCGTCGGTGGCGAGGGCGTGGGCGAGCGCGGTCCGGCTGGCCTCGTCCTCGTCGAGGTCGGCGAGGACGAAGCGGCCGGGGTGCTCGGCCTGCGCGGCGCGCACCAGACCCCGGACGGCGGCGAGCGCGAGCTCGTCGGCGCCCCGGGTGACCAGGACCAGCCGCGTGTCCGCGAGCCGCTCCTCGGCCAGGAAGCCCTGGACCAGCCCGAGCGCGTGGACGGTGGCGGCCCGCAGCCGGGCCGGCTCGTCCCCGTCCGATGTGGCGGTGGGCTCAGGTCCCGACGCCGGGCCCGCCTCCACCAGGACGGTCGAGGGGGCGTCCACGGCGAGCGCGTCCCAGTCGGGGGAGTGGCCGGCGACGGCGAACGGGGCGTCGGGGACGGTGGCGGCGGGCCCGTCCTGCGGGGTCTCCGTCCACTCCACCCACTCCACGCCGAACAGCACGTCGGCCGCGGCCCGCCCGGCGGCGGCCGAGGCCAGCTGCTCCGCCGAGGCGGGGCGCAGGACGAGCGAGTCGACGGTGAGGACGGGCGCGCCGGTGGCGTCCGCCAGGTGCAGCGCGACCTCCTCGGGGCCCCGCGCGGTGATCCGCACCCGCAGCTCGGCGGCCCCCGAGGCGTGCGCGGTGACCCCGCTCCAGCCGAACGGGAGCAGCGTGGCACCTTCGGCGGCCAGCGCGATCGGGTGCAGCGCGGCGTCCAGCAGCGCGGGGTGGAGGCCGTAGCGGTCGGCCTCGCCATTCGGCTGCGCGGGCAGCTCGACGGTGGCGTAGGTCTCCTCGCCGCGCCGCCAGAGGGCGCGCAGGCCCTGGAAGGCGGGGCCGTAGCCGTAGCCGCGCTCGGCGAGCGTCCGGTAGGCCGCGTCCAGCGGGACGGGGTCGGCGTCCGCCGGGGGCCAGGCCGTCGCCTCGGAGACGGGGGGCGCGGGGGCGGTGGAAGCGGGCTCGGCGGTGAGGGCGCCCTCGGCGTGCAGGGTCCAGGGGCCGGGGGCGGCGTCCTCGGGGCGGGAGTAGACGGCGACCGTCCGGGGCCCGTCCGCCGCGAGGCCGGTGACCACGACCTGGAGCCGGACCGCCTCGCCCTCGGGGAGGACGAGCGGGGCCTGCAGGGTGAACCCGTCCAGCCCGGGGGTGTCGGTGCGGCGGGCGGCCTGGAGCGCCAGCTCGATGAACGCCGCGCCCGGGACCAGCGTGGTGCCGTGGACGGCGTGGTCGGCGAGCCAGGGGTGATCAGCGAGGGCGAGGCGGCCGGACAGGACCAGGTGGTCGGCGGTGGCGATCTCGACGACGGCGCCGAGCAGCGGGTGCTCGGCGGCGGTGAGGCCGAGCGTGCCGGGGTCGCCGTCGGAAGCGCCGGACGGGAGCCAGTAGTGCTGGTGGTCGAAGGCGTAGGTGGGCAGGTCGACCGGGGCGGCCTCGGTGGGGAGCAGCGGTGCCCAGTCGATCGGCACCCCGCGCGTCCAAAGGGCGCCGAGGGCGGTCACCGCCGTGGCGGGCTCGTCGTGGTTGCGCCGGGCGAGCGGAGTCGCGGTGATCCGCTCGTCCTCGGCGAGGACCTGCCGGGCCATCGCGGTGAGGATGGCGTCGGGCCCGACCTCGACCAGGGCGCGGGCGCCGGCCGTGACGGCGCTGGTGAGGGCGTCGGTGAAGCGGACGGTGTCGCGGACGTGCTGGACCCAGTACTCGGGGTCGGTGAGATCCCCATTCGTTGCGATGGGGGTGTCGGGGTTGTTATAGGTTATCGCGCTTGCGATGGCCCGGAACTCTTCGAGCATGGGGTCCATCAGCGGGGAGTGGAAGGCGTGGCTGACGCGCAGTCGCTGCGACTTGCAGCCGAGTTGCTCGGCGATGGCCGTGACGGTGGCGTCGTCGCCGGAGATGACGGTCGACGTCGGGCCGTTGAGGGCTGCGATGGAAGCGGCGGCCTCGTGTCCGGCGAGGAGCGGGAGCACGTCGGTCTCGCCCGCCTGGAGGGCGATCATCGCGCCGCCCTCGGGCAAGGCCTGCATCAGCCAGCCGCGCGCCTCGATCATCCGCGCCGCGTCGGCGAGGCCGAACACGCCCGCGACGTGCGCGGCGGCGATCTCGCCGATGGAGTGCCCGACGAGGACCTGCGGCTTGACGCCGAAGCTCTCCAGCAGTCGGTACGCGGCGACCTCGTACGCGAACAGGGCGGGCTGGGTGTAGCGGGTCTGGTTCAGCTCCTCCGACTGCGCGTCGAAGCAGAGCTCACGCAGCGACCGCCCCAGCAGCGGATCCAACTCCGCGCACACCGCGTCGAAGGCCTCCGCGAACACGGGGAAGGCCGCGTACAACTCCCGCCCCATCCCCGCCCGCTGCGCCCCCTGCCCGGTGAACAGTACGCCGACCCCGGCCGCCCGCTGGGCGACCGTGCCGTCCGTCTGCTCCTCGGCCAACGCGGCCAGCCCGGCAGCCAGTTCACCGCGCTCGGCGCCGACGACCACCGCGCGGTGCTCGAACCGGCTCCGCCCGTGCAGCGCCCGGGCCACCGCGCCGGGCGCGAACTCGTCCTCCCGCGCCACGAATTCGGCCAGCCGCGCCGCCTGCCCGCGCAGCGCCCGAGGGCTCGCGGCGGACAGCAGCCAGGCCGTGGGAGCACCCACCCCGGCGACGTCCCCGACGACATCCCCGGCGACGTCCTCCGCACTGCCGGCCGGGGCGACCGGCTCGCCCTCCTCCAGCACCACGTGCGCATTGGTCCCGCTGATCCCGAACGAGGACACCCCCGCCCGGCGCGGCCGCCCGGCCGACGGCCAGTCCCGCCGCTCGGTGAGCAGCTCCACCGAGCCCGCCGACCAGTCGACGTACGGCGACGGCCGGTCCACGTGCAGGGTCTTCGGCAGCACGCCGTGCCGCATCGCCATGACCATCTTGATGACGCTGCCGACGCCCGCCGCCGCCTGCGCGTGCCCGATGTTGGACTTCAACGAGCCGAGCCAGAGCGGCTGTTCGGCCGAACGGTCCCGCCCGTACGTGGCGAGCAGCGCCTGCGCCTCGATCGGGTCGCCGAGCGCCGTGCCCGTGCCGTGCGCGTCCACCGCGTCGACGTCCGCGGGGGCGAGTCCGGCCTGGTCCAGCGCCTGGCGGATCACCCGCTCCTGCGAGGGGCCGTTGGGGGCGGTCAGGCCGTTGCTGGCACCGTCCTGGTTGATCGCCGAGCCACGCAGGACGGCCAGTACCTGGTGGCCCTTGGCGCGGGCGACCGACAGCCGCTCCAGCACCAGCACGCCGACGCCCTCGCCCCAGGAGGTGCCGTCCGCCGTGGCGGAGAAGGACTTGCAGCGGCCGTCGGGCGCCAGGCCGCGCTGGCGGCTGAACTCGACGAACGAGGCGGGGGTGGCCATCACGGTGACGCCGCCGGCCAGCGCGAGTTCGCACTCGCCCTGGCGCAGCGCGGCCGCCGCCAGGTGGAGGGCGACCAGCGAGGACGAGCAGGCGGTGTCCACCGTCACGGCCGGGCCCTCCAGGCCCAGTTCGTAGGAGACCCGGCCGGAGGCGACGCTGGCGGCCTTGCCGGTGCTGGCCATGCCCTCCAGGTCGCCGGGGACGGCGGCCATCGGGGTGGCGTAGTCGTGGTGCATCAGGCCGGTGAACACGCCGGTGTTGCTGCCGCGCAGGGCGGCCGGGTCGAGGCCGGCCCGCTCGACGGCCTCCCAGGACACCTCCAGCAGCAGCCGCTGCTGCGGGTCGACGACGACGGCCTCGCGCGGCGAGATGCCGAAGAACCCGGCGTCGAACCGCCCGGCCTCGTGCAGGAAGCCGCCGGTGCGGGTGTAGCTGGTGCCGTAGTGGTCCGGGTCCGGGTCGAAGAGGCCGTCCAGCGGCCAGCCGCGGTCCTGCGGGAACTCGCCGATGGCGTCCCGGCCGTCGGCCACCAGCTGCCACAGGTCCTCCGGCGAGGCGACCCCGCCGGGGAAGCGGCAGGCCATGCCCACGATGGCGATCGGTTCGCGCGCGGCCGAGGCCAACTGGCGGTTCTGCTCGCGCAGCCGCTCCGTCTCCTTCAGCGACGCACGCAACGCATCGATCAGCTTGGTGTCGTTGGCAGCCATCTCCGCTACTCGCTCCTCGCACAAGGGCAGAAACCCGAACAAACCCGAACTAACACGAACAGGACAAGGCAAGAACACACAGAAAAGGGCAGGACAAGGGGTGGAACGGGCAGTGGGGCCGCCCGGCTCGTCGTGTACGGGGGTCACGACGAGCCAGGCGGCTCCACGTCGGGGGGTGGTCAGCCCTGGCGGGCCTTGACCTGGTCGGCGAGCGTGCGCGGGGTCGGGTTGGCGAACAGCTCGGCGAGCTTCAGCCGGATCCCGGTCTCCCGCTTGATCCGCTGGATCAGCTGGGCGCCCAGCATCGAGTGCCCGCCGCTGGTGAAGAAGTGCGCGTCCGCGTCCAGCCCGGGGGTGCCCAGGAGCTCGCGCCACAGCACGGTCAGCCGGTCGATCACCGGGTCACCGGTGCCGCCCGCCTCCTCCAGCGGGTTCGCATCGACGTCCGCACCGGGCGCACCGGACGCGGCCTCGGCGGCCTGGCGGGCCCGGCGGGCCTCGGCGATCCGGGTGAGCTCGGGGTGGTTCACCTTGTCGTTGCCGGTCATCGGGAAGGCGTCGACGAGGACGAAGTCCTGCGGGACGGCCGCCCCCTGGAGCAGGGTCCGGCTGTGCGACCACAGCTCGTCGATCACCTTCCGGCTGGCGGGCGCCACCACGAAGGCGACCAGCGCGCCGTCCGTGGTCGGGTCGCCGGCCAGCACGACCGCCGCCGCGCCGACCCCGGGGTGCTCCAGCAGCACGGCCTCGACCTCGCCGAGCTCGATCCGGTTGCCGCGCAGCTTGACCTGTCGGTCCATCCGGCCGAGTACCTCCAGGGTGCCGTCGGGCAGCCAGCGGGCCACGTCGCCGGTGCGGTAGTGGCGGCCGTGCCGCGGGTGGTCGGCGAAGCGGTCGGCGGTCAGCTCGGGCCGCTCGTGGTAGCCGATGCCCACGCCCTCCCCGGCGATGCACAGCTCGCCGCGCAGGCCGATCGGGGCCTCGTCGCCGCGCGGGCCGGCCACGAAGATCCGGGTGTTGGCGATCGGGCCGCCGACGTGCAGCCGGCCCTCGTCGAGGTCCGCGATCCGGCCGGAGGCCGACCAGATGGTGGTCTCGGTCGGGCCGTAGACGTTGCGCAGCTCCCCGCCGGTGGCGAGCAGCCGGCGGGCCAGCGCGGGCGGCAGCGGCTCGCCGCCGGACAGCAGCCGGCGGCCCTCCAACCGCGCGCCGGCCTGCTCGACGACCAGTCGCCAAGTGGTCGGGGTGGCCTGGACGATGTCGATCGCGTGCTGCTCCAGCACCTCCAGCAGCCGGGCGCCGTCCACCCGGGCGTCGTCCGGGGCGACCACCACCCGGCCGCCGCACGCGAGCGGCACGAACAGCTCCAGGGCGGAGATGTCGAAGCTGAACGTGGTCATCCACAGCGCCGAGGTGTCCGGCGTGCAGTCCAGTTCGTCGGCGAAGTGCGCGACCAGGTTGGCCAGGTTGTGGTGGCTGATCAGGGTGCCCTTGGGGCGGCCGGTGGAGCCGGAGGTGTAGATCAGGTAGGCGCAGGACGCCGGGTCGGGCACGGGCACCTCGGACCGGGCGCCCCCGGCCGCCGTCAGCGGCAGCCGCAGCACGGTCCGCTCGCCCCCGGCCCCGGCCCCGCCCTCGGCCGTGACCGCCTCAGCCGGAACCGCCTCGGGCACGGTCGCCTCGGCGTCCGCGAGCACGAACCGGGCGCCGGCGTCGTCCAGCTGGTACGCGAGCCGCTGCGCGGGGTGGTCCGGGTCGAGCGGCAGGTAGCAGCCCCCGGCGAGCCAGACGCCGAGCACCGCCGAGGCGAGCGCGGCGCCGCGCCGGGCGAGCAGCGCGACCACGTCGCCGGGCGCGGCACCGGCGGCCCGCAGCGCGTCCGCCACGGCGTGCGCATCCGCCCACAGCTCGCGGTAGCTCACCGTGGTGCCGGCCTCCTCGACCGCCACCGCCTCCGGCCGCTCGGCGACCCGGTCGGCGACGGCCCGCAGCACCGAGGCGTACGGCAGCGTCCGCTCGGTGGCGTTGGCGCCGTCGATGACCGCCCGGTCGCGCGGGGACCACGCCGACAGCGCGCCGAGCGCCTGGTCCGGGTCCTCGCCCACGGCGAGCAGCAGCGCCTCGTAGCGCTCGACCATCAGCTCGACGTCGGCGCGGTCGTAGGCGTCGCGGTAGAACGCGGCCCGGATCTGCAGCGAGTCGCCCAGCTCGGTGACGAAGAACTCCAGGTCGAACTTGCTGTAGCCGTTCTCGACGGTGAGCAGCCGGGCCTTGCCGCCGCCGATGGCGAACCGCGGGTCGCTCTGCGGGACGTAGTTGAAGACGTGCCGGAACAGCGAGTTGCGCCAGGAGGCGTCCAACCGGGGGACGATCTCCAGCAGTTCGTCCACCGGGAAGTCGGCGTGGCCGATCGCGTCCAGGAAGGTGCGCCGCAGTCCGGTCACCAGCTCGCGGAAGGTCAGCTCCGGAGCCACAGACTGACGGATCGTCAGCACGTTGATGTGGTAACCGACCTGGCGCTGCTGGTCCCGCCCGCGGGTGCTGATCGGCGAGCCGACGGTGAGGTCCGGGCCGGCGCCGTGGGCGGCCAGCAGCGCGTAGTAGGCGGCGAGCAGTACGACCACCTCGGGGGCCCGCAGCTCCCGCCGCAGCCGCTTGGCGACGGCGGCGGCCTCGGGGGCGAGCCGGCGGGTGACCCAGTCGCCCTCCAGCGTGGTGCGCGCGGGCAGCGGCTTGTCGTTGCCCAGGTCCAAGCCGGAGACGTCCAGGCCGTCGACCTGACGCTGCCAGAACTCCCGGCTGCGCTCGGTCGGTTCGGGCTCGGACCAGCGCGGCACCTGGCCGGCCAGCCGCTCCGGGACGGGCTCGCCGGCGACGAGGGCGTCGTAGAGGTCGCGGAAGTCCTCGACCACGACGGTGGTCGACATGCCGTCGTAGACGGTGTGGTGCAGCACCAGGCAGAACACGTCGCCGCCGACCGCCTCGCCCTCCGACTGGTCACCCACCGGGGTGTCGCCGCCCGGCAGCCGGACGTGCCGGGCGCGGAGCAGCACGCCGCCGTCGGCCTGGAACGGCGTGCCGGTGAAGGCGGTGAGCTCGGCCAGGACGTCGGTGCCCGGCGCCGGGTCGACGGTCTCCAGCGGGACGACGGCCTGCTCGACCGGCAGCGTCCGACGGCGCAGGCCGGAGCCGTCCTCGTGGTCCGCCCGGAAGGCGGTGCGGAGCACCTCGTGCCGGCGGACCAGGGCGTCCAGCGCCTGCCGGAGGGCGTCGCCGTCGAGCGCGCCGTCGGTCTGGAAGGTGAAGGTGAGGTTGTTCACCCCGGCGCCGGGGACGAGGTCCTCCAGCAGCCAGAGGGCCCGCTCCTTGCTGCTGGCGGGGCTGCCCGCGGGGCTGCCGGCGGGGCCGCTCGCGGGGGTTCCTGCCGTACCGGTCTCGGCGCCGGCCGCGGAGCCGGTGGTGGTCCCGGCCTCGGTGCGCTGCATCTGGGTGCTTCCCGTCCTCTCGGTGCTTCCGGGTGCTCTGCTCGCCCGCCCGCTACCGGGTGAGCAGCTTGTCCACGGCGGCGGCGACGTCCTCGCCCCGCAGCAGGTCGGCGTGGATGCGCTCGGGGAAGACCAGCTCCTCGGCGACGAACGGGCCCTCGCGGCGCAGGATCTCGTTGGCGACCCGGCTGAGGCCGTTCTCGGCGCTGGACGAGGAGACGGCGGTGGCCTTCGCCCACAGCGGCAGCGGGTCCGACTTGTCGGCGATCGCGAGGTAGGCCATGAAGGCGGTGAAGATCTCGACCACCTCCTCGGTGAACTCCTCGTCGAGCCCGGTCCGCTCGCAGGCGAGCGCGATCGCGCCGCGGAAGGTCTCGATCAGGACCTGGGCCAGCCGGTTCGGGTCGTCGATCTCCTCGTAGGAGAGCCGGCCGGCCTCGCGCAGGGCGGCGATCTCGTCGGCGGCGAGGAACTGGGTGAGGCTCTCCACGAACATCGCGAACTGCCAGTAGATCGTGCCGGTGTCGACCAGCTCGGGGTCGAACAGGACGACCTCGGGCGCCGGGTCCTGGAACTCGGCGATCCGCTCGGCGAGCAGCGCGGCGTGGACGGCGCCGACGCAGAAGCCGAAGACCGCGCGGACGTGCAGCCGGGACGCGGAGACGTCCTCCAGCCACGGCTCCAGGTACTCCTCGGTGGTGGTGCCGGTGAGCGGGGCCGGGGCGACGACGCTGCGCCAGAAGGCGTGGCCGCCGGTCAGCCGGGCGGCGAGCTCGGAGAAGTCGGCCTGCAGGCGACCGGTGGCCGGGAAGTCGACCGCGAGGACGACCTGCCCGGTCTCGCCTTCGGTGATCTTCGTCCAGCTGGGCGTCGGAGCGCTCATGGTTTCCCCTCGGGAGTCACGGTCGGGAGGTCGCGGGCTGCCACCCAACGGCGGTCGCCAGCGAAGCTAGTCAGCCCGGGTGGCCCGGTCACACCCCCTACGGCCCCCTAGAACGGGAGGTGGGGGGACCTGTCCGGGTCCGGGCGCGGATCAGGGGGCCCCGGCCGGGCGTGCCGGGGCCCTCCTGGTCGCGGTGGTGCGGTAGGTGGTGCGTCAGGTGGTGCGGTGGGTGCGGTGGAACGGGTCGGGAACGGGTCGGAAACGGGTCAGGAACGGCGCGGGATCGGGATCACGTAGCGGCTGAAGACGAGGTCGCGCAGCACGTCGTCGCCGCCCTCGACGATCGACACGTAGCGCATGTCGCGCAGCAGCTTCCCGATCGGCAGCTCGTTGGTGTAGCCGAGGCCGCCGAACATCTCCGAGCCGACCGTGGCGATCTCCCACCCGGCCTGGCCGCAGAACATCTTGGCGGTCAGCGCCGACTTCAGCGTGCCCTGCCGGGCGAAGGCGGTGGCCGGGTCCGGCCCGGCCATCACCTCGTCGTAGTCCCGCGCCGCCTGCCGGCACTGGCTCTTCATGACGTCGATCTGCATCTCCATCTGGCCGAGCTTGGCGGCGAAGACCGGGCTGTCGACGAGGGTGGAGTCGCGGAAGCGCTTGGTCTTGGCGTACTCCATGCACAGGTCGCGGATCCGCCGGGCGATGCCGAGCCCGGTGGTGGCGATCAGGATCCGGCTCGCGTTGAGGCCGATCTCCAGCAGCCGCAGCCCGTTGCCCGCCAGGCGGTTCGCGGCCGGGACGCGGCAGTCGTCGAAGCGCACCTCGTAGGTGGCGGAGGCGCGCAGCCCGATGACGTCCCAGCGGCGGACGACGGTCAGGCCCGGGGTGTCCCGGGGCACCACGACGGCCAGGTGGTCGCTCGGGTCCTCGGCCGAGGCGGCGATCACCACCAGGAAGTCGGCGAAGCCCGAGTTGGTGGAGAAGAACTTCTCGCCGTTCAGCACCAGGTCGTTCCCGGACCGGGTGGCCACCGTCTCGATCCGGCCGAGCTCGCTGCCGGCGTTGCGCTCGCTGCCGAGGGTCGCGCAGTACGAGCCGCGCGCGGCCATCGGCGCGAGGTGGCGCTCCTGGAGCTCCGGCGAGCCGTACAGCGAGACGACGCTGGTGCCGAGCACCGAGATGAACAGGGTGAACGCCACCCCGGCGTCGCCGTAGGCGAGTTCGTTGACGATGTCGACGCTGTCGGACAGGCTCAGCCCCTGTCCGCCGTTCTCCTTGGGCAGCCACCAGTTGGCCAGCCCGGTCTCCCGGAACCGGTCGTACAGCGGCAGCGGGGCCTCGGCGAGGCCGTCCAGCTCGGCCGGCCCGGACTTCAACTCCTGGGCGACGAAAGCGCGGACGGTCTTCTGGATATCGGGCGCCACCACGGGCGGTTCTCCTTCTCTCCGGTGGTCGGGGGTGGGGGTGTCACTGCGGCGCTGCGTCACCGCGTCACCGCGTCACTGCGCGTCGGCCTGCAGGGCGAGCTGGATGAGGTCGTCGACCTGCATGCTGTCGATGTCCTGTCCGGCGCCGCCGTCGCCGTCCGCCGCGGGGTCCGCCGCGTCGGCCTGGTCAGCGGAGCCCTCGGCGAGCCGCAGCAGGCCCTCCAGCAGGCCGGATTCCCGCAGCTCCCGGACCGGGAGGGCGGCGAGCAGCCGGCGGATGTCCTCGTCGCTCGGCCCGGTCTCGGCGGCCGGCTCCTCGTCCTCGGGGAAGAGCAGGTTCCGGACGTGGCCGGCCAGCGCGCCGGGCGTCGGGTAGTCGAACACCACCGTGGTCGGCACCTGGACCCCGACCAGCCGGTTGAGCTGGTTGCGGAACTCGACGCCGCTGAGCGAGTCGAAGCCCAGCTCCTTGAAGGTGTAGTCGGTGTCCACGTCGTCCGGGGACGGGTAGTCGAGGACCGCCGCGACGGTGTCCCGGACCAGGTCCAGCAGCTGCTCCTCCTGCTGCTCGGCCGGGAGCGGGGCCAGCTTGGCCGCGAAGGCGGACAGCTCCGGACGGGCGTCCGGGGCGGCCGGCCCGCCCGCCGCCGCCGTCGGCCGGGGCCGGGTGCGGACCAGGCGGCGGAAGAGCGCCGGCACCTCCCCGTCCCGGCGCAGCGCCGCCAGATCGAGCCGGGCGGGCACCGCGACCGGGCGGTCGAGCCCGAGGGCCCGGTCGAACAGCGGCATCCCGCCGGCCTCGGTGAGCGGGGCGATCCCGATCCGGCGGAACCGGGCCAGGTCGGCCTGGCCGAGCGTGCCGCCCATGCCGTGGTCGACCTCCCACAGGCCCCAGGCCAGCGACAGCCCGGGCAGGCCCTCGGCCCGGCGGTGCGCGGCCAGCGCGTCCAGGAAGGCGTTGGCGGCCGCGTAGTTGGCCTGGCCGGCGGTGCCCAGGGTGCCGGCGACCGAGGAGTAGGTGACGAAGGCGGTGAGCGGCAGGTGGCGGGTCAGCTCGTGCAGGTGCCAGGCGGCGTCCGCCTTCGGCCGCAGCACCCGGTCGAGCCGGTCGGCGGTCAGCGCGCCGACCGGACCGTCGTCGAGCACCCCGGCGAGGTGGAGGACGCCGGTGAGCGGGTGCTCGGCGGGCACGCTGGCGAGCAGGCCGGCCAGCGCCTCCCGGTCGGCGACGTCGCAGGCGGCGAGGGTGACGTCCGCGCCGAGCTCGGCCAGTTCGGCGGCCAGCTTCTCGGCCCCCGGCGCCTGCGCGCCCCGGCGGCCGGCCAGCAGCAGGTGCCGGACGCCGAAGGTCCGCACCAGCCGGCGGGCCGCCAGCGCACCCAGACCGCCGGTGCCGCCGGTGATCAGGACGGTGCCGGCCGGGCCCCAGACCGGGGCGGCCGGGGCGGCCGGGGCGGACGGGGCCTCCGACCGGTCGGCGGGGGTGAGCCGCGGGGCCAGCGACCGGCCCTCGCGCAGGGCGAGTTCGGGCTCGTCGGCGGCCAGCGCGCGGGCCAGCGCGGGGACCAGCGCCTCCCGGCTCGCGGCGGTGCCGTCCAGGTCGACGAGGGCGAGCCGGTCCGGGTGCTCGGCCCGGGCGGCGCGCACCAGCCCCCAGACCGGCGCGAGCGCCAGGTCCGGCGAGTCGGCGGCGACGGCGCCCCGGGTGACCAGCACCAGGCGGCTGCCCGCGAACGCCTCCTCGGCCAGCCACTCCTGGACCAGCGCCAGGGCCCGCCGGGCGGTGGCCCGGGCCCGGTCGGCGGCGTCCGGCTCCTCGGGGGTGTCCGGCCCGTCGGAGACGGCGGCCAGCGACAGCAGCACGACCTCCGGGACGGCGCCCGCCGAGCGCAGCGCGGCCAGGCTGTCGTAGCCGTCGAACGCGTCGGCCGGGGACAGCAGCTCCCGGTCGCCGACGACGGCCGGGCGCGGCGGCACGCCCTCCGGCGCGGGGGCGGTCAGCTCCACCCACTCCACCGTCAGCAGCGAACCCGCCGAGGCACCGGAGACGGCGGCGGCCAACTGCTCGACCGAGACCGGCCGCAGACCCAGCGAGTCCACGGTCAGGACGGGCGCGCCGGTGGCGTCCGCGAGGTGCAGGGCGACCTCCTCGGCGTGCCGGACGGTGATCCGCACCCGCAGCGCACCGGCGCCCGGGGCGTGTGCCGACACACCCGACCAGGCGAACGGCAGCAGCGCGGGCAGTTCGGCGTCCGACGTCCGGTCCGGGCGCAGGATCAGGTGCAGCGCGGCGTCGAACAGCGCCGGGTGGAGGGCGAAGCGGTCGGCCTCCGCGCGCGGCCCCTCGGGCAGCTCGACCTCGGCGTACAGCTCGCCGTCCGTCTGCCAGGCGGCCCGCAGGCCCTGGAACACCGGGCCGTAGTCGTAGCCGCGGTCGGCGAGCGTCGCGTAGGCCTCGCCGAGGGCGAGCGGCTCGGCGCCGGGCGGCGGCCAGGCCGTGTCGGCGGGGGCGGGCGGATCGGCCTGCTCGGAGAGCCGGCCGGTGGCGTGCAGGGTCCAGTCGCCGGGCTCGGCGTCCTCGGGGCGCGAGTACAGGCCGAGTTCGCGCCGGCCATCCTCGTCCGGCTCGGCCACGGTCAGCTGGATCTGCCGGGCGCCGTACTCGGGCAGGACGAGCGGGGAACTGAGCGTCAGCTCGTCGATCCGTTCGCAGCCGGCCCGGCGGGCGGCCTGGAGGGCGAGCTCGACCAGCGCGGTGCCGGGCACGATGACGGTGCCGTGGACGGCGTGGTCGGCGAGCCAGGGGTGGGTGCTGAGGGAGAGCCGGCCGGAGAGCACGAACCGGTCGGCGCCCGCGAGTTCGGTGACGGCGCCGATCAGCGGGTGCCCGCCGGGGGCCAGCCCGGCGGCGGCCAGGTCGGGTGCGGCGCTCGCGGGGGCGGCAGCGGTCAGCCAGTAGTGCTGGTGGTGGTCGAAGGCGTAGGTGGGCAGGTCGAGGTCGACGTACGGGCCGTCGGCGGGGAGCAGCGGCGTCCAGTCGATGCCGGCGCCGTGCGCCCACAGGCCGGCCAGCGCCTCGACGGCGGTCCGGGCCTCGTCGCGGTTGCGGCGGGCCAGGGGGAGGGCGGTGGCCTCGGGCAGGATCTGCCGGGCCAGCGCGGTGAGGATGGCGTCGGGGCCGACCTCGACGAAGACGTCGGCCTCGGCTTCGGCGCCGGTCAGGGCGTCGGTGAAGCGGACGGTGTCGCGGACGTGCTGGACCCAGTGCTCGGGGTCGGTGAGATCCCCACTCGTTGCGATGTGGGTATCGGGGTTGTTATAGGTTATCGCGTTCGCGATGGCCCGGAACTCTTCGAGCATGGGGTCCATCAGCGGCGAGTGGAAGGCGTGACTGACGCGCAGTCGCTGCGACTTGCAGCCCAGCTGCTCGGCGATCGCCGCGACGACGGCCTCGTCCCCCGAGATGACGGTCGACGTCGGCCCGTTGAGGGCGGCGATGGACGCGGCGCCCTCCTGCCCCACGAGGTAGGGGAGGACGTCGGCCTCGCTCGCCTGGAGCGCGATCATCGCGCCGCCCTCGGGCAGCGCCTGCATCAGCCGACCGCGCGCCTCGACGAGCCGCGCGGCATCGGCGAGGCCGAACACACCCGCGACGTGCGCGGCGGCGATCTCGCCGATCGAGTGCCCGACGAGGACCTGCGCCCGCACACCGAGGCTCTCCAACAGCCGGTACGCGGCCACCTCGTAGGCGAACAGCGCCGGCTGCGTGTACCGCGTCCGGTCCAGTTCCTCCGACGCCACGTCGAAGCACAGCTCACGCAGCGACCGGCCCAACAGCGGGTCCAGCTCGGCGCAGATGGCGTCGAACGCCTCCGCGAACACCGGGAACGACGCGTACAACTCCCGCCCCATCCCCGCCCGCTGCGCCCCCTGCCCGGTGAACAGCACACCCACCCCGGCCGCCCGCCGGGCGACCGTGCCGTCCGTCCGCTCCTCCGCCAACGCGGCCAGCCCGGCGGCGAGTTCGTCGAGGCCGGAGCCGACGACCACCGCCCGGTGGTCGAAGCGCGCCCGCCGCGCGAGCGCCCCGGCGACGGCGGCGGCCTCGGTGCCGGCACTCTCCGTCTCGGCAGCCGACGCGGCCGACGCGGCGAACGCGGCCAGCCGGGCGGCCTGCGCCCGCAGCCCCTCCGCCCGGACGGCGGACGGGC
>NZ_JBFBDO010000101.1:0-29957 GCF_040683335.1 Kitasatospora sp. NPDC093806 | reverse complement strand
GCGCTGGCCGGAGCCCTGGGCGGCGGGCAGCCGGCGGCCGCCCGGCCCGGCGTAACCCTGCTCGGCGGCCGCGTGCAGCGTCCACAGCGGGTCGTACAAGTGGGCCCGGCCGACCGCCACCAGGTCGGCCCGCCCGGCCAGCAGCACCGAGTCGGCGTCGTCGGGCCCGGAGATCGCGCCGACCGCGATGGTCGGCAGGCCGGTGGCGAGCCGGATCAGCTCGGCGAACGGCGTCTGGTAGCCGCGCCCGTACGGCGGCCGCTGGTGCGCGACCACCTCGCCGGTGGACACGTCCAGCGCGTCCGCCCCGCCGTCCGCGAGCGCCCGGCCGATCGCCGCCGCCTCCGCCTCGGTGGTGCCGCCCGGCGCCCAGTCGCTCGCCGAGATCCGCACCAGCAGCGGCCGCCCGGCCGGCCAGACCGCGCGGACCGCCGCCAGCACCTCCAGCGGCAGCCGCAGCCGCTGGGCGAGCGGGCCGCCGTAGCGGTCGGTGCGCCGGTTGGTCAGCGGCGAGAGGAAGCCGGAGAGCAGATGGCCGTGCCCGAACTGGAGCTCCAGCACGTCGAAGCCGACCTGTGCCGCGCGTTCCGCCGCCTCCGCGAAGTCGGCCACCACGGCGGCCAGTTCGACCGCGTTCGCCTCGTGCGGCAGCGGGCTGTCGGCGTCCCAGCGCAGCGGCGAGGCGGCGAGCAGCGGCCAGCCGTCGGCGAGGGCCCGCCCGATCCCGTCCGGCCCGGGCACGCCGGTGGCGGCCCGGCGGCCGGCGTGGGTCAGCTGGATGCCGAGCGGGGTGTCGCTCACCGCCCGTACCGACCGGACGAGTTCGCGCCAGGCCGCCTCCTGGCGGTCGTTCCACAGGCCCGGGCAGCGGTCGGTGGCCCGGCCCTCCGGGCTGACCGCGGTCATCCCGGCCAGCACCAGCCCGGCGCCACCGAGCGCGTGCCCGGTCAGCTGCGCCCGGTCGAAGGGGCCGGGCAGCGCGTCGACGGCGGTGAAGGTGGCCAGCGGTGGCACCACCACCCGGTTGCGCAGCTCCAGCGCGCCCAGCTTCAGCGGCCGGAACATCGGCGGCACACCGGGTGCGCCGCCGGCGGCGGCGTCCACCGCCGCGACGAACCCGGGGTCGCGGGCCCGCAGGCTGCCGTAGGTGACCCGGCGGCTGCGGGTGAGCAGGTCGAAGGCGAACCGGTCGGTGTCCCGGCCGACCCGCCGGTCCACCGTCTCGAACCACTCCAGGCTCGCCTGCGCGGCCCGCTGGGCGGACTCCACCACCGGCCGCCGCTCCGCCTCGTACGCGGTCAACGCCCGCTCCAGGGTGGGCTGTTCGCGCAGACTGGCGGCGAGCGCCAGGGCGTCCTCCAGGGCCAGCTTGGTGCCCGAGCCGATCGAGAAGTGCGCGGAGTGCGCCGCGTCGCCGAGCAGCACCACGTTGCCGTGCCGCCAACTCGCGTTGCGCACGGTGGTGAAGCGGATCCAGCGGGAAGCGCTGGGGATCAGCCGGTGGCCGTCCAGGTGCCCGGCGAGCAGGTCGGCGCAGCGCCGCACGCTCGCCAGGTCGCTCTCGCCGCGCGCGAACTCCCGCGCGGCGAGGGCCTCGAAGCCGGCCCGCCGCCAGGCCTCCTCGCCGAGCTCCACGATGAAGGTCGAGCGCTCCGCGCTGTACGGGTAGGCGTGTACCTGGAGCGTGCCGAAGTCGAACCGCTCGACGATGAAGGTGAAGGCGTCGAAGACCTTGTCGGTGGCGAGCCAGATGTAGCGGCAGTGCCGCTCGTCCAGCTCGGTCCGGAAGGACTCCGGGTACGCCGCCCGGGTGGTCGAGTGGATGCCGTCCGCCGCGACCACCAGGTCGTACCCGGCGGCGAGCCGGTCGACCGGCGGGGCGGGCGTGCCGTAGCGGACGTCCACCGCCAGCTCCTCGCACCGCCGTTGCAGGATCGCCCGGAGCCGGTTGCGGTCCAGCGCCGCGAAGCCGTGGCCGCCGCAGGTGCGGACCCGGCCGGCGTGGCGCACGTCGATGTCGCTCCAGCGGGCGAACTCGGCGCCGATCGCGGCGAAGACCCGCGGGTCGGCCTGGGCGATGCCGTCCAGGGTCTCGTCGGAGAAGACCACGCCGAAGCCGAACTCGTGCTCGCGGCCGTCCCGTTCGAAGACGGTGAGCTCGCGTTCCGGCGCCAGCTGCTTGGCCAGCGCGGCGAAGTACAGCCCGCCCGGCCCGCCGCCGATCACCGCGATGCGCTGGGCCGTCGCGCTCGGGGCCACGGCGGTCACCGGATCACCTCCGGCTCCTGGCGCCCGGCCTCGGCGAGCGCCTGGCGCACCTGGTCCGGCCAGGGTTCGGAGCCCTTGGCGTGCGGCGCGGCGTGCACCACCGACATCCGGCCGCTCGCGGCCAGGCCGTGCGGCCCGTGCACCTCGAAGGCGTAGTGCAGCGAGGACCCGCCGACCCGCTCGACCCGCAGCTCGGTGCGGACCGTGTCGCCGAACCAGAGCCGTTCGCGGTAGTCGGCCTCGAAGTGCACCCGGGGGATCCGGCCGAACAGCCCGGCCAGGCCGAGCCGGCGCAGCAGCGTCGCCTCGGCGGCCTCGGCCCAGCGCTGGACGGCGGAGAAGTGGTAGTGCCCGGCCGCGTCGGTGTCGGACCACTCGACCCGGCGCTCGGTGCTCACACTGGCCGGGCCCGGCGCCTCGGGTGCCTGGGATGCCTCCCCGGCCGCGGTCCCGGCGGCCGCCCGGCGGCGCAGCTCGGCCCGGGCCAGCTTCCCGGTCGCGGTGCGCGGCAGCGCGTCGACGAACTCCACCTCGCGCGGGTACTTGTACGGCGCGATGGTCCGCTTGACGTGCTCTTGGAGCGCCCGGGCCGTCGCCGGCCCGGCGGCCGCGCCCGCCCGCAGCACCACGTACGCCTTGACCACGGTGCCGCGCCGCCGGTCCGGCGCGCCGACCACCGCGCAGTCGGCGACGTCTGGGTGTCCGGCGAGCACCTGCTCCACCTCGGGGCCGGCGATGTTGTACCCGGCCGAGACGATCATGTCGTCGCTGCGCGCCTGGTACCAGAAGTAGCCGTCCGCGTCCCGGACGTAGGTGTCGCCGGTGAGGTTCCAGCCGTCGCGGACGTACTCGCGCTGGCGCTCGTCGCTCAGGTAGCGGCAGCCGGTCGGCCCCTTGACGGCGAGCAGCCCCGGGTGGCCGTCGGGCACCGGCCGCCCCCGCTCGTCGAGCACCGCCGCCCGGTAGCCGGGGACCGGTCGGCCGGTCGAGCCGGGGCGGATGTCGCCGTCGGCGGCGGCGATGAACACGTGCAGCAGCTCGGTGGCGCCGATGCCGTCGATCAGCCGCTGCCCGGTGGCCGCGTGGAAGGCCTCCCAGACGGCGGCGGGCAGGTGCTCCCCGGCGGAGACGCAGCGCCGGACGCCGGTGAGCCGCTCGGCCAGCCCGGCGTCGAGGATCGCCCGGTACGCGGTCGGCGCGGTGAACAGCACGCTGACCCGGTGCCGGCGGACCTGCGCGGCCAGCTCCTCGGGCGTGGCCCGCTCCAGCAGCAGGGTGGCGGCGCCGGCGCGCAGCGGGAAGACCAGCAGGCCGCCGAGCCCGAAGGTGAAGGCGAGCGGCGGGGTGCCGCCGAACAGGTCGTCGGGCGTCGGCCGGAGCAGGTGCCGGGAGAAGGTGTCGGCGTTGGCGAGCACGTCGCGGTGGAAGTGCAGGGTGGCCTTGGGGCGGCCGGTGGTGCCGGAGGTGAAGGCGATCAGCGCGACGTCGTCGGCGGCGGTCGGCACCGCGGTGAAGCCGCCGGCCTTGGCCGCGCAGCGGGCGGTGAGGTCGTCGGGGCCGGGGCCGCCGTAGGGGAGCACGGTCAGACCGGGCGTCTCGGCGCGGTCCAGCTCGTCCAGGTACCGGTGATCGCAGAGGGCGAGCACGGGCCCGGCGACCCGGTGCGCGGTGGTCAGCTCGGCGGCCCGCAGCAGCGGCATGGTGGTGACGGCCACGCCGCCCGCCTTCAGCACGCCGAGCCAACAGGCCGCCAGCCAGGGATGGTTGGGGCCGCGCAGGAGGACCCGGTTGCCGGTGGCCAGGCCGAGGTCCTCGGTGAGCAGCCGGGCGATCCGGTCGGCCCGGTCGCGCAGCTCGCCGTAGGTCCAGCGTTCGGTGGGGGTGAGCAGGCAGCGGCGGTCGGGCCCGAACCGCTCGATCGTGGCGTCGAGCAGTTCGGCCGCGCAGTTCAGCCGGTCCGGGTAGGCCAACGCCGGGAGGTCGAAGAGGAGTTCCGGCCACTGGTCGAAGGGCGGCAGGTGGTCTCGGCAGAACGTGTCGACGTGCGCGGAGGGAGAGAGCTCCATGGGCGGGCACCTCGTCGGGCGAGCGGGAGTGAGCCAAGTATCGCGCTCTGCTGACGCCAGTCAAGAGAGCGATACATGCATTCGGCGAAGCGGATTCACTCCATCGAGCGATCCGGTCGACCGGTGCCGGTGCTGCGGCCATCCGGGTCGGCGCCCGGCCGCCGGGCCGTTCGGACGGGCCCGGGAGGCCCCCGGGGCGGCCTGGCAAGCGTGCTCGAAAACTCCTCGTTCGGTACGGGCTCTCCGGGAACCGCCCGGGTTGAGCGAGCGATTCGAACAACGGCAGGATCACGCGCCATGGAAGACACCTGGGAAACCCTCAACTGCCTTGCGGAACACCTTGATTCACAGACCTCGATGGTCGGTGAGCAGCGCTGGCTGGTGCAGATCGTGAAGCTCCAGGAGGAGGTGGGCGAGGTCGCGGAGGCGGCGATCGGGGCGCTCGGCGAGAACCCGCGCAAGGGCCGTTCCCATGATTGGGACGACGTGCGGAAGGAGGCCTGCGACGTCGCGGTGACCGCGCTCCTGCTGCTGGTGCGGATGGGCGGCGATCCGCGCTGGTTCTTCGAGGAGCACGTGCAGGCGGTCGCCGCCCGCGCCGGCCTGCGCCCGGTCACGCCGGGGTAGCGCGCGGCCGACCACAGCGCCCCCGGAACGCGGAACCCCGAACGTCGAACCCCGAACCCCGAACGTCGAACCCCGGATGAAGGAGCAGACCATGCCACAGGAAGCGGTCGAGGACGACGAGGTCCTTCTGGCGGAGGAGGGCGACAAGTACTCCCGGCGCCTGGCGGAGATGACCTTCCGGCAGATGGCCGGCCGGCTGCCCCGGCTCACCGCCCGCTCGGTGGCGCTGGCCTGGCGGGTGGACCGGCCGGCCGTGCTCGGCCTGCTGGCCTGCCAGCTGGTCTCCGGGGTCGCCGAGGCGACCGGGCTGCTCGCGATGGCCGGGACGATCGGGGCGCTGTTCTCCTCCGGCGAGGTCGTCGAGCGGCTGCTGGCCGCCTGGCCGTCGGTCCTGGTCCTGGTGGCCGCGACCGGCCTGCACGCGGTGCTCGGCATCGTCACCGCCTGGCTCTCCGCCCGGCTGGTCCCGGCCGCCCAGCAGGAGGCCGAGGTGATGTACCTGGAGGCGGCCCTGGACGTCGAGCTGTCGGCCTACGACAGCCCGGGCTTCCGGGACCGCAAGGACGCCGCCGAACGCGGGGCGGAACGGGCGGGCGAACTGTTCGCCACCGGCCAGAACCTCATCGCCTCCGCGGCCTCGACGGCGGCCGGCGCGGTGGTGCTCACCTCGTTCCACCCCGTGCTGCTGCCGCTGCTGGTGCTCGCCGGCCTCCCGCAGGCCTGGGCGCAGATCCACGCCGCCCGCACCGCCCGGCTGGCGTTCACCAGCACGATGAGCCTGAACCGGATGAAGTACCTGCTGCGCTGGCACCTGGCCGCCCGGGAGACCGCCGACCAGATCCGCACCGGGACGATGGTCCCGTTCCTGATGCACCGCTACCGCCGGGTCACCTCCGGCCTGTACGAGTCGCAGCGGCGCTCCGCCGGGCTCGGCGCGCGGGCCGCGCTGATCGGCGCGGCGCTCGGCGGCCTGGCGTCCGGCGTGGTCTGGGCGGTGCTGGTGTGGCTGCTGGCCACCGGCCGGCTCTCGGCAGCCTCCGGCGGCGCGGCGGCCTTCGCCCTGCGGTCGGTCGCCTCCGGCACCAAGGGCGTGGCGAACGCGGGGGCCCGGATGTTCCGCGACGGCATGTACCTCCAGGACTGGACCGACTTCCTGGCCGAGGCCGGGGGCTACCGGATGGACCGCGGCCCGGCCGCCCCGGACGGGCTCGGCGAGGTCCGGGTCGACCGGCTGACGTACCGCTACGACGGCGCCGACCGCGACGCGCTGCGGGACGTCAGCCTCTCCGTCCGGCGCGGCGAGGTGATCGCGCTGGTCGGCGAGAACGGCTCCGGGAAGACCACCCTGTCCCGGCTGCTGGCCGGCCTCTACCTGCCCACCGACGGCGCCGTCACCTGGGACGGCGTCGACACCCGCGAGCTGGACCCGGTCGCGGCGTGGCGGCACACCGCCGTCGTCCCGCAGGACTTCGCCCGCTGGCCGTTCAGCGCCCGCCAGAACATCACCCAGGGCCAGCCCGCGCCCGGCGGCGACGCCGCGATCCGGGCGGCCTGCGTGGCCTCCGGCGCGGACGAGGTGGTCGACGGGCTGGGCAGCGGCCTCGACACCCTGCTGACCCGCGACTGGGCCGGCGGCGAGGCGCTCTCCGGCGGCCAGTGGCAGCGCCTCGCGCTCGCCCGCGCCTTCTACCGTCCGGCCCCGCTGCTGATCCTGGACGAGCCCACCTCCGCGCTCGACCCGCGCGCCGAGCACCGGATCTTCGCCAACCTCCGGGACCTCGCGCAGGACCGCGCGGTGGTCCTGGTCACCCACCGGCTGGCGAACGTCTCGGTGGCCGACCGGATCGTCGTCCTCGAACACGGCCGGGTCATCCAGCACGGCACCTTCGCCGAGTTGGTGGAGCGGCCGGGGCGGCTGCGCGAGCTGTGGGAGCTGCAGAACGACCGGGCGGCGGTTCCGGGGCCGCGGACGGACCGGTAGGGCCGGAGCGGTCGGCGCGGCACGTGCCGACGGCCGTGCCGCCGTCCCCGGGCCGCGCACGTCTGAGCGGGGCCTACGCCCGCCGGGACTCGCCGCCCCGCTGGAGCCAGCGGAGGGCGGCCTCGGCGGCGTTGGCGCCGCACATGCCGTGGACGCCGGGGCCCGGCGGGGTGGCGGCGGAGCACAGGTAGTGGCCCGGCAGGCCGGTGGCGTACGGGTGCGCGGTGGGGCGGGGGCCGAGGAGCAGCTGGGCGGCGTCCTTGGCGCCGGTCATGATGTCGCCGCCGACGAAGTTCGGGTTGTCGGCGGCGAAGCCGGCCGTGCTGCGGACGGCCCGGCCGACCACCCGCTCCCGGAAGCCCGGGGCGAACCGTTCGATCTGCGCGGTGATCGCCTCGGTCGCGTCGCCCGGGTAGCCGTGCGGCACGTGCGCGTAGGCCCACACCGGGTGGACGTCGCCGACCGAGCGCCCCGGGTCGGCCAGGTACTGCTGGCCGACCAGCACGAACGGCCGCTCCGGCATCCGCCCGGCGGCGATCTCCCGTTCGGTGGCGGCGAGTTCGGCGAACGGCCCGCCGAGGTGGACGGTCCCGGCCCGGCGGGCGGCCTCGGCCGTCCACGGCACGCCGCCCGCCACCGCGAAGTCGACCTTGAAGGCGCCCGGGCCGTGCCGGAAGCGGCGGTAGGCGCGCAGGGTGCGCGGCGGCAGCCGGTCGCCCAGGATCCCGGCCACCGCGCCGGGCGTCAGGTCGTACAGCACCAGGTCGGCGGGCGGGAGCCCGCTCGCCGAACGGACCGGGACCCCGGTCTCGACGGTGCCGCCCAGCTCGGCGAGCCGCGCGGCCAGCGCCCGGCTGATCGAGCCCGAACCCCCGACCGCCACCGCCCACCCGTGCCGGTGCCCGGCGGTCAGCAGCCCGAGGCCGATCGCCGCGCTGAATGGCCGGTCGAACGGCCGGAACGCGTGCGCCGCCGCCCCGCCGAACAGCGCCCGCGCCCGTTCCCCCGGGAAGGCCCGGGCGAGCGCCGCGGCGGGGAGCACGGCGGGCACCCCGAAGCGCGCGAGCCGCAGCGGGTGGCGGGGCGGGCGCAGCAGCGGGCCCATGAGGTCGCCGGCCAGCTCGTCGTACCCGGCCACCGGTCCCGCGAACAGCCGCCGCCAGCGGGCCCCGTCCACGCCGCCCAGCCCGGCGGCGGTCGCGGCGACCGAGCGGTGCAGCACCCCCGCGGTCCCGTCGTCCAGCGGGTGCGCGCAGTCGATCTCGGGAAGCCGGAACTCCAGTCCGTGGCGGCCGAGATCGAGCCCGCGCAGGAACGGCGAGCCGACCGTCATCGGGTGGATGGCGGAGCAGTGGTCGTGCAGCAGCCCGGGCAGGATCGCCTCGCCGCTCCGCGCCCCGCCGCCGACCTCGTCGGCGGCCTCCAGCACGGTGACCCGCAGTCCGGCCCGCGCCAGCCGGACGGCGGCGGCGAGCCCGTTGGGCCCGCCGCCCACCACCACCGCGGTACTCATGCGGCACTCACGGGGCACTCATGGGGACGTCCTCATGCGGACCAGCATCCCGCACCCGCCCGCCCGGTGCCCGCTCCGTGCCACGCCTCCTTCGCCCGGTTCGAGCGAAAATGTTCGAAAGGCGGATTGTGAGGGGCGCACTACACTCTCGCCATGCTCAAAGCTGATCGGACCGCCCGGATCCTGGCCCACATCGCCGACGCGGGGAGCGCGGACGTCCACGCGCTCGCCGAACTGCTCGGCGTCTCCGGCGCGACCGTCCGCCGGGACCTCCAGGAACTGCACGAGCAGGGCCTGCTGCAGCGCACCCGCGGCGGGGCGGTCACCGGGGCCGTCAACCTCGAACTGCCGCTGCGCCACCGCGGCGAACGGCAGTCGGCGGAGAAGCGCCGGATCGCCGCCGTGGCCGAACGGCTGGTGCCGGACGGCGCGGTGGTCGGCCTCACCGGCGGCACCACCACCACCGAACTGGCCCGCGTCCTGGCCGACCGGCCGGGCCTGACCATCGTGACCAACGCGGTGAACATCGCGGCCGAGCTGATCGTCCGGGCGGATGTCCGGCTGGTGGTGATCGGCGGGATCGCCCGGTCGGCCAGCTACGAGCTGGTCGGCCCGGCGGCCGACCGGATGCTCGCGCAGTACCACCTGGACCTCGCCTTCATCGGCGTGGACGGCCTGACGGTGCGGGAGGGCTGCACCACGCACGACGAGATGGAGTCCCAGACCGACCGGGCGTTCATGCGCAGCAGCGGGCGTTCGGTGGTGCTGGCCGACAGCACGAAGATCGGCCGGGTCACCTTCGCGACCATCTGCCCGCTGGCGGACGTCGACGACCTGGTCACCGATGACGCCCTGGACCGGGCACAGGAGGAGGCCCTGACGGCGGCCGGCGTCCGGGTGCACCGCGCCTGACCGCGATCCCGTCCGAGGCCCATTGCTCAAAGATGCTCGACATGGTAGTAACTAGCTCGATTACGAGCGGACTTGACGCCATATTCGTGCAAGATTGTGCGAGCGGGGGCACCCGATGATCCTCACCGTCACCCTGAACGCCGCCGTCGACCTCACCTACCACCTCGACCGCGTCCACCGGCACGGCAGCAACCGCGTCGAGCAGGTCGCCGAACGCGCCGGCGGCAAGGGCGTCAACGTCGCCCGGGTGCTCACCGCCCTCGGCCACCCCGCCGTCGTCACCGGCCTGGCCGGCGGCCCCACCGGCGCGGCCCTGCGCGCCGACCTGGCGGCGGCCGGCCTGCGCGACGAACTCGTCCCGATCGCCGGCACCACCCGACGCACCGTCGCCGTGGTCGAACGCGGGGCCGGCGACACCACCGTCTACCTGGAACCGGGCCCGGCCGTCACCCCCGCCGAATGGTCCCGCTTCCGCGCCCGCTACCGCCGCCTCCTCGCCGACGCCACGGCCGTCGTTTTCGCCGGCAGCCTGCCCGCCGGCCTGCCGACGGACGCCTACGCCACCCTGATCGGCCTCGCCGCGACGGCCGGCGTGCCCGCCGTGCTCGACACCGACGGGCCCGCTCTGCGCGCCGGCCTCGCCGCCGGACCCGCCCTGGTCAAACCCAACGCGCACGAACTCGCCGCCGTCACCGGCGAGTCCGCACCGCCGTCCGACCCGGCCGCCGCCGCCCGGGCCCTGCGAGCCGCCGGCGCCCGGACGGTGGTCGTCTCCCTCGGCCCCGACGGCCTCCTCGCCTGCACCCCCGACGGCGACTGGCACGCCCGCCCGCCGCGGCACATCCGCGGCAACCCCACCGGCGCCGGGGACGCCGTCGTCGCCGCCCTCACCGCCGGCCTGCTCGCCGGCACCCCCTGGCCCGACCGCCTCGCCGACGCCGTCGCCCTCTCCGCCGCCACCGTCCTCGCCCCCCAAGCCGGCACCTTCGACCCCGCCGACCACCACCGCCTGCGTCCACTCGTCGAGGTCCGCCGGCTCGACTGAACCCCGCACCGAACGCCCGTCAGTCCGGCCCGAACCCCAACAACCCGTGGTAGTCCCGGAAGAACACCTGCCCCACCAACTCCCGCCGCGAGCGCACCCCCGTCTTGTCGAAGACCGCCTTGAGATGGTCCTGCACGGTGTACGGCGACAACGACAGACTGCGCGAGATCTGCGCCGTCGAAGCCCCCCGCAGGACCTGCGCCAGCACCTCGCACTCCCGCTCGGAGAGCCCGTAGGAGTGGATCAGCCGGGACACCTGGTCCGACGGCGCGGCCGGCCCGACCGACAGCGCCACCTGCACGCCCTCGCCGCCGTCCAGCCGCCACCCCTCGATCGCCGCCAGTCCGCCCGCCCTGGTCGGCACACACGCCCGGGCCCCGGCCGCGCCGTTGCGCAGCGCGGCCGCCGCGACGCTGTACACACTGGCGGGCAGCCCGCGCCCCCGGGCCGGCTCCTCGGCGAGCTCGGCGAACCACCCCTCGGCCGTCGCGGAGAGCGACAGCGGCGAGTAGTCGGCGGCCAGCACCACCAGTCCCGACCGCGCGAGCCCGTCCGGCCCGGGTGCCCCGATCGAGGTCCGCCGCAGCAGCCGCCCCAGGGGCTGCGACAGCCCGGCGGCGAAGGCCAGTTCGGCGGGCGAGAACGGCGGCAGCTCCCCGGACCGGACCAGCACCAGCGCACCCCAGGCTCGCCCGCCGTCCCGCAGCAGCACCCGCAGCTCGTCACCCAGCCCGAGCGGCCGGTAGATGTCGCGGTACCGCACGCTGTGCTCCAGTCGCCCCCCGAGGTTCACCCCGAGGCTGTCCACCGGCACCGCCTGCCTGGCCAGCGCGGACATCTGCACCGCGTCGCCCTCCCGGTACTCGATGTCCAGCATCCGGGGCATCCAGTCGGCGCTCACCCCGTGCCGGAAGCTGCCGCCGATGTTCAGCAGCGTGACCGAGTCGAGCAGCACCCCCGCCCAGATGTCGAACCGCAGCGTCCGCGCGAGCTCCGGCACCGCGCTGGCACCGACCGCCGCCCACGCCGCCCCCGCCACTCGTACCGCCTCGCTCGGTCCGTTCCAGATCGCGGCGGTGAACAGCGGCAAGTGCGCCGACGTCAACGGCGACCCGTTGCTCCCCGGCAACGACGGTGACAACGTGGCGCAGTGGACCTGCGGCGGTATCACGCGGAGCAACCAGGTCTGGTACCTGACCGACGCGGGCGACGGCTCGTACTACATCACCGCCGCCCACAGCGGGAAGTGCCTGGACGTCGCCGGCGGCACCGAGGCGACCGAGAACGGGGCCAACGTCGCGCAATGGACCTGCCTCGGCTTCAACCAGACCAACCAGCGCTGGCGGATCGAGAACCGGGCCTGGCAGAAGAACCGCAGCACCTTCACCCTCGTCGCCGTCCACAGCGGCAAGTGCCTGGACGTCGAGGGCGGCATCTGGTCGACCCGGAACAAGGCCAACATCCACCAGTGGGAGTGCCTGGGCTTCAACCAGACCAACCAGCGCTGGTACCTGATCTCGCTCTGACGGCTGGGCGGCCCTGCCGAACGAGTGAAGCAGGGCATCGCCCGGGCGTTTCGTCCACGAATCACCTCCGTTGCGACGTGTAGCTTCCGGTGCCGACGGGGCCGCCGTGGTGCCCCGCGCACCACGGCCGGCCCGCCCGCCTCGCTCACCGTCCCCGGAGGAACCGCGCCATGCGCTCCCGCACCCTCGCCGCCCTCTCGATGGCGGCCGCCCTGCTGGTCACCGGCACCGCCGCCACCACCTCGGCCGCCGCGACCACGACCGGCACCGCCGTCACGGCCGACCCGACCGACTGTCCGAGGGAGCAGTACCGGCCCACCGACGAGGACAAGGCCAAGTACTACTGCGGCTTCAAGGAGTTGGGCCCGAAGACCCTGCCCTCCTCGGTCGCCAAGCTGCTGACGAACTACGACCGCTTCGGCGGCCTGACGCCCCAGCAGTTCCTCTCCTGGTACCGCGACGGCCTGGACTGGAAGTACCCCGGCAACGACGGCTTCCGCGAGACCGGCGGCGTCGTCGACCGGAAGGAGGTCACAGTGAAGGAGGACACCCACCTCGACCGCTTCGGCGCCCCCTACGGCCGCTACCTCTCCACGGCCGGCACCTCATTCCCCGCCCGCGCCCTCCCACCGGACAGCCTCAACCCCATCACCAACGACCAGGGCCAGCCCGAGGACAGCTACCACTGCTACACCGTGCTCAAGGAGTTCAAGGTCCAGCAGGGCGGCATCGCTTCGGCCTTCGCCCAGCCCGGCAACGGCGTCCAGCAGTACCTCAAGGAGGAGCTGAAGCCCGCGGGCTTCGACAGCTACTCCGTCAAGAACCTCCTCAGCCACGACTACCTGAAGCTGGAGGCCGACCCCAAGATCTGCACCGGCTGAAGGGCCGGGTCAGGCGCGAAACTTGGCCGGGGCCCCGCCGCATCGACACTGCGGCGGGGCCCTGTCGATGAGCGCCCGGGGCGCGGCATCAGACGGTGCCGAACTCCCCGTCGCGCACCGCATTGACGAACACAGCGAACTCCGAGGCGGGAAAGACGAGTGCGGGCCCCTCGGGGTCCTTGGAGTCACGGACAGGGACGACACCGTGGAAGTCGGCTGCAACTTCCACGCAGGAACCGCCGTTGCTGCTGTGGGAGGACTTGAACCACGCGGCGAGGGACAGGTCAACTGGGCTGATCACGGGGACAGTTCCTCTCGTATCTTGCGAATGAGTTCGAGGGATGCAGCCCGATTCAGTGCATCCACCTGCAACCGATCGTAGGTCTTTTCCCAGGTCCTGACAGTCTCGTCTTTTCGTACGACGTATCCCTGCTCTGCGGACTCGGTGTAGCCGATCACTGAGCGGTCGGCGAAGGTCAGCAGGGTGACGAAGGCTCGGAACGATGCGTGCTCGGCCAGACTGAACGGAGCCACCTGGAGTACCACGTAGGGTCGGCTTGCCATCTTCTCCAGGTGATCGAGTTGCGCCGCCATGGTGGTGGGGCCACCAACTGGGCGACGGATGCCGCTCTCGTCCATCACGGCGTGGATGAGCGGCGGAGCGGGACGCCTGTGAAGTTGCTGGCGCTTCGCGAGGAACTTCCTTCGGCTCTCGGACTCCTCGGGTGTGGTGTTCCCGGATGCGACTGCGGCAGCCTCAAGGGCAGCTGTGTAGGCCGGGATCTGGAACAAGCCCGGGACGAGGTTCGGTTCGAAGACGCGGATCTTTGCCGCGCGGGCCTCCTGCGCGGCGTGCTCCGGAAACCCCTCGATGAAGCCCCGCCGCCGGAGTCCGATCCACATGAGCTCAAGCGTCTGGCCGGTCCCGAGTGCTTCATCCGCCAACCTCGCGAACCGCAGCGCGGTGGATTTGCGGCCTGTTTCTACTGCCGAGACGTAGCTGTCCGAGAACCCCATGGTGGCGGCCAACTGCTCTTGAGACCAACCACGAGCCTCGCGTGAACTGCGGAGCTGTGCGCCGAACGCCGCGCGGGGAGATGACTTGGGATCAAGTTCCTTGCGGTTCAATGATCTTCCCCTATTCCACTTCCCTCTAGGACAAGTTGAACGGTTCCCCAGCCTAGTCCACAGTGATGCCGCCTCGGTAGTTAAGCGACTACGGAACGGAGTGATCATCATGCCGCGCAAGAAGTCGGAGCCGGCGAGACCGGACTACCAGCCGGAACTTGGCGAACTGGTGCGGGACTTGGCTCATGGCGGCGCCGTTGGTGCCTTTATGGGCACCGTGTCCGGTGAGATCTACCTTCGGCGGCCGGACGGCGGGGTCGAGTGGACGACCTACGCGAGCGAGATCGAGCCGGTCGCCGCTGACAGTGGGCTGGCCCCCGACTCCCGATCGGCGAGCGGGGCGGCGTGAGCAGTCTCGCCGCTTGCCGCATAGGTTCCCGCCCCGGGCACGTGCTGGCGGTCTCCGTGGCTGCTGCGCGGGAGCTGGGCGAGGAAACCGGCCTTGGTCGCGTGGTCACACACGGCCTGGTGGTCGATCAGGTCGCCGCCAACCCGGATACCGGGGCCCCGGAGGGCGTGAACGTCGTATGTGATGGCGGGACCATGTCCGCGGCCGACGCCGAGGCCCTGTCCTTGCCCATCGAGGCGATGGACGAGATCGAAGCGCTGGCGTGGATCCGACCGGACGACCTGCACGCCTTCGCCCTGCCGTTCATGGAACGGCGGATCCGCGCGGCCGTGGCCGCCGCGCTGGTCGGCTACCGGTTCCCGCTGCTCTACAACGGCGAGCCGGCGGAGCAGCCGACCGCCGCATAACCCCACAGGCCCGTGTGCGTTGGGGCGCACACGGTCGGGCCCGCCCCGCTCGAATCCGTGATCTCCGTCCGTGCCGAGCGGGGCGGGTCCCCATCGCTGGAAACCCACAGTGCAGGCAAGCGGCATCGCCGGCGCCGTGGGGGAGCCCCTGCTGAACCTCTGCTTTTGGACGGTCGAGCGACTTCGCCCGTCCAGGGGCGGAGCGACATGCACCAACGACGGAAGGAACAGATGTGACTGCCGTACTCGAACCGCCCACGGCGACCGTTCCGGGCGTGCCGCACGTGATCGAGTTGGAGATCACCGGGAAGTGCCAGCTGGAATGCAGCCACTGCTTCGCCGAGTCGGGGCCGACCGGCACCCACGGTGTGATGACCATGCCCGACTGGCGTGAGGTGATCGATCAGGCCGCCGACCTCGGCATCCGAACGGTGCAGTTGATCGGTGGTGAGCCGACCGCTTACCCGGGGTGGGCCGACCTGGTCGACCATGCGCTGAACGGGGCCGCCTCGTCGAGGTGTTCTCGAACCTGTACCACGTGACCGCCAAGGGGTGGTCCGTCTTCGAGCACGACGGCGTGAGCCTCGGCACCTCGTACTACTCGCCGAACCCCGGCGAGCACGACAAGGTGACCACCATCAAGGGGAGCCACGAACGCACCCGGGCCAACATCGCCGAAGCCGTTCGCCGTGGCATCCCGATCCGGGCCGGCGTCGTGGGCGTCCATGACGGACAGCTGGAGCGACTCGCGGTCGAGGAACTGCGTGCGCTCGGCGTCGTGCAGGTCACGCTCGACCATGCCCGGGGCGTCGGTCGTGCGGCGAAGGTCGAGCCGGACGTCAGCACGCTGTGCGGGGACTGCGGCCGCGGCCGGCTGGCCATCATGCCGGACGGCTCCGTGAGCCCGTGCGTGCTCGGGCGCTGGATCCGACCGTTCAACGTCCGCCGGACTCCGCTGCGGGACGTGTTGGCCAGCCCCGAATGGGCGGCGGCCATCAGCACCATCCCACCGCGCGTTCCTGACGGTCTCGCGGCTGCCCCGGTGGCGCTGGGCGGTTGCCCGCCGAACGACTCCAACGACTGCAACCCGGCCAACACACCGGCCTGCAACCCCGCCTACGGCGTTGCCCCGCTGGCGCTGGGCGGCTGCCCGCCGAACGACTCCAACGACTGTGCTCCCACACAGGCCCCGTGCAATCCTGCCTTCGGGCTGTAGGAGGGGCAGAGATGGACTGGCAATATCTCGCTGCCGAACTGGCTGCACGCATCACCGACCCGGACTCGCGATGGCGCCGACCGGTGGAGAGCGTTCCCCGGCACGCGCTGATCCCGAAGTGGTGGGAATCCACCCCCGAAGGGTGGACGTTGCGCGTCGGCGAGGACGACCCGAAGCGCTGGGCGGAAGTCGCTTACGGCAACGAGTCGACCGTGACCAGCGTCGGTGGATTGCACGCGGACCTCGCGAAGCCGGACGATCACCCGACCGGACGTCCGACGTCGTCGGCGACGTTGGCGGCCCTGGTGGTGAAGATGCTCCGACACGCGCGGATCAGTAGCGGCCAGGACGTGTTGGACGTCGGCACCGGTGCCGGAGGGCTGACCGCCTACCTCGCCCACCGGATCGGCGACATGCACGTCACGAGCGTGGATGTCGACCCGTACCTGATCGAGGCGGCCCATGCCAGGCTCGCCGCCCTCGGGCTGCGTCCGGCGCTGGCGACCGTGGACGCCACGGGCCCGCTTCCCGGCGACTACGACCGCATCGTCTCCACGGTCGGCGTCCGACCGATCCCCGTATCGTGGCTCGCCGCTCTGCGGAAGGGCGGGCGCCTCGTCACGACCATCCGGGACACCGCGCTGATCCTCACGGCCTGGAAAGCTCCCGACGGTGGAGCCGTCGGGTACATCGAGCGCGACTGGGCCGGCTTCATGGGCACGCGACACGGCGCCGACTACCCGCCGGGCCCGGTTGAGTTGTTCGCCCTGGCCCGCGAGGCCGACGGGGATGAGGTGTCGACCGGCCGATACCCCGTCGCGGACATCCGGGACGCCTGGGAGGTCTGGTCGTTCCTGTCCGTCTCGGGCCCGGGGATCGAGTACGACTTCGAAGAGCGGGACGGCAAGCGGACCGCCTACCTGGTCCACCCGGACGGATCGTGGGCACGGGCGACCGCCGGCCGGTACGAGCCGCCCACGGTTCACCAGGCGGGTCCGCAGCGGCTGTGGACGACCGTGGAACAGGTCCGCACGCGAGCCATGGTCGAAGGTGGCCTCCCGCTCTACGGCTGTCACGCGAGGGTCGACCCCGATGGGGCGATTCACCTCTCCCGGGGCCAATGGTCAGTGGTCGTCACGTGACCGACGAACACTGAGTCGTCGGGCGGGCGCCCACAAGCTGGGGGATGCCGTCCGGCGACTTGTCGGCCCTGCCTGGCTGGTGAACTCCAGTAAGGCAGGGCCTATTTGCTTGGTGTCGGACTACCTGAAGCTGGAGGCCGACCCCAAGGTCTGCACCGGTTGACGGGCCGGGTCAGGCGCGGAGCTGCGGCCCCTGGGGGCGAGCCAGGAGTCGTGCGAGGAGTCGGACGTCGCCGGTGTAGATGTAGGACGCGGCGGCGTCCGACTCCGGGGGGACGAGGTCGATCTGGTCGAAGCTGTCCTCCAGGGCGCTGTCGAGTCGCTCGTTGATCATGTCCAGGACTTCCTGCGACACCGTGAGGGCGGGCACGGCCACGTACGGGGTGGGGCGGACCCTGCTGAGTCGCGTCTTCAGCTGATTGATAGCGGGAACCCGGGGCGTGAGCGGAGTCGAGTAGAGGGCCACCCCGATGTGTGTGCTGCGTCCGGGCGAAGCCGTCGCATGCCGCCGGTTGAGGTCCTCCGACAGTCGTAGCAGGATGACGCCGGCCGCTGCGAGGGGGTCAGGGGAGTCGGGGAGGGCTACCAGGAGGTCGACCTCGGGCGCGAACGCTGCCGGGGTCACGGTGGCGTCGATGGCTTCCGCGCGCAGGATGTCGCTCAGGGCACCCTCCACCGCCAGCGCGGCGTTTCTCCAGTTCTCGGTCGCGGCGCGATGACGTTCGCCGACGAGCTCCAGCTCGATCGCGAGGTGCAACGCCCCCTCGGCCCGGGCCGGTTCGCTGCGGGACGTGCTCACCAGGTCGGAGACGAGGTCGATGAGCTGGGCGACCGACACGGGACTGCCCTCGGGGGCCGTGCCGTCCAGTAGGGCGACCAGGTTGGGCCGCTCGGTCCGGAGCCAGATGAGCGCGTCGTCGGGGTCGCGGAAGAACGGTGAGGGCGGGGTGTCGGACGCGCGGCGCAGGTGGGTGACGGCGGCGTCCACCATCGACCGGTAGTGCTGCACCAGCCGGGCGGTGGCGCCCGCGCGGTCGTCGTCGGCGGCCCCGGCCTCGCCCAGCTCGGTGGCGTAGAGCCGGACCAGGTCATGCATGTGCCAACGGCCCCAGGTGCGGCCGGGGTTGACGAGGTGGGTCCGGGCCAGTTCCCCCAGCACCTCCTCCGCCGTCTGGACGTCAATGTCGGCCAGGGCGGCGGCAGCCTCGGTGGACAGGTCGGACCCCGGGTGCAGGGGCAGCAGGCGGAAGAGCCGGGCCTGGTCCGTCGGCAACTCCCAGTAGGACGGGATGAGAGCAGCTCTCACGCCTTGATCGCCGCGCTTCAGCCGGTCGAGCCGGAACCGGGGGTCCTCCAGACGCTGGACCAGGGAACTCAGCGGGCGGCTCGGCAGGTCGGCCAGGAGAGCGGCGCAGATCGTCAGCGCGAGCGGCAGGTGACCGCACAACCGTGCCAGCTGCAGGGCTTGTTGGGGATCGTCGCCGATCCTGGTGTCCTCGGTTCCCTGGGAGGAGCGGAGCCGGTCGGCGAGGAGGCGGAGGGAGTCCCCTGGCGTCATCACCTCCAGGCTGTAGCGGCGCGCTTCGATCGGCAGGATGTGGCGCGAGCCGACCAGGACGGTGACGGGACCGTCCGTGGGCAGGAGGGGGGTGACCTGGGCGGCGCTCGCCACATCGTCGAGGACCAGGAGGACCGGCCCGGCCACCGAGGTACGCGCGGCCAGTGCGCTCCGGTAGGCGTCGGCTCGCTCCCGCAGGTCGGCCGGGATCGACTCGGACGGCACGCCCAGGGTTCGGAGGAGGATCTCCAGGGCCTGCTCGGGAGTGACGGCCAGGTTCACGCGGGTCCCTGCCAGGTCGAGGTAGAACACGCCCCCGGGATACCACTGCCGGTCTCGGGCGAGACCGGCGGCCTGGATGACCAGCTGGGTCTTCCCCACTCCAGGGAGGCCGGATACCAGGGCGGTCCGGGTGACCGCGCCTGTCCCGGGCTCAGCGGGTGCCAGGAACGCCAGTAGGTAGTCGAGGTCCTGGTTGCGGCCGGCGAACACGGCGGACCTGGGTGGGAGGGTCGAAAGGCTGGTGGGCGTCAGTGAGGGAGCGTGGACGGTCACGTCCGGGGCCCCAGCCCTGCGGTCGCGGTCCGACTCCGCCACGATCTGCGCCAGTTCCCGCTCGAAGTACTCGTGAGTTTGAAGGTCGGGGGGGAGGGGCAGTTGGCGGGCCAGCCTCCGCAGCCGGTTCACCAGGGGAAGGTTCGCGGGGTCGTACTCCTGGCCCAGCCGGGTGCACAGGTCCTCGAACACCTCCTCGTCGGTGAGCAGCCCCAGCGGGATGACGGTGGCGGAGGCGGGGAAGACCGGGCGTTCGGCCGCGTCGGTGGTCACGATGACGGAACCCCGGCGGGTCGGAGGGAGGAAGAACGGGACGCGGCTCTCCTCGCCCGGGTGGCCCCAGGCGGTGGTGGGGACGCCGTCGAAGACGATGAGCCAGTTGTCGTGCTGCTCCAAGCGCTCCCACAGGGGGTCGAGCGATTCGTCGTCGAGCGGTTCACCGGTCGGGGAGAGCGCCGACCAGAGCCGTTCGAGTCCTCGCTCCACGGACTCGGCGCTGCGGGCGTCGATCCGGTGGTGGAAGGGGTGGAGGTCGTCGGAGTGGTGGATGTACTCCTGGATCAGCCGGCGTCGGCCCGTGCCGGGATCGCCCGTGATGACGATGAGGGAGGGCAGGGTCAGGACGAGGGCCATGAGGTCGAGTTCATGTTCCCGGCCGATCATCCGGGGCGGGTCCGGCGGGGTCAGCACCGGGGGAACCGGGTCCAGGCGGTCCCGCCTGAGTACCGGGGCCGGTGCCACAGCAGAAGGGAGCGGGCTGACCGTCGCCAGGGCGGCGACCGTCCCTCCGCCCTCGCCGGCCCCCCGCCGGACCGCGTCCGCCAGGGTCGCCGCCAGCCGGGCGTGCTGGCCGCCCGCGCCGGCCAGGACGGCCACCGCCACCTCGGCGAACGGCAGGCTGCGCTCGGTCAGGCGGACGCCCGTGCCGTCCGCCGCCCCGCCGGCGGCGAACGCGCGGAAGTCCAGGGTCCCGCCGAAGGTCGCGGCGACGCGCCCCGACACCTTGGCGAGCACCTGCTCCAGGACCCCGACGGACTCGGTGCTGGTCAGCTCGGTGAGCAGTTCCTTCCGTACGCCGACGCGGAAGTCGTAGACCTGCTCGTCCGGGTCGCCCGCCACCACCGAGCCGCCGTACGGCTCGATCAGCCCGGAGACGAACAGCTCGGCGAGGTCCGTCTGCCCGGACTCCGGCACGGTGGCCCGCTGGACCAGCCGCATCACCGGCAGGCTCAGCGGCGACGCGGCCAGGTGGCAGGCGAGCCGGTAGGCGGTGGGCGAGCTGCCGGCCCGGAAGCGGTCGACCCGTTCGGCCGGGGTGGCCGGGTCCTCGGCGGGGCGGGCGGGGCGCTGGGGGCGTGAGCCGTCGTCGATCGGGGTGGCGAGCATCGGCGTCCAGCCGGAGGTCCGGCCGGCGGTGAGCTCGGCCCACGGGGCGAGCCAGTCGGCGTCGACCTCCAGGACCGGCAGCCAGCGGACCCGGGCCCGCTCCTCGGCGCCCCGGGGGCCGCGCGGGACGCCGGGCAGGGCGGCGTCGGAGCGGAAGGTCGGCACCGGGCGGCCGGTGACGGAGGCGCGGGCCTCGACGGGGGCGGTGCGCAGCGCGGTGCGGTGCCACAGCCGGCGGGGCAGCACCTGGAGCGCCGCCGCCGGGCGGGTGGCCGCGACCCGGGCGAGGAAGGGGCGGAGCGCTCGGCCGTACCAGGCCGGGCCGACGCCGTCGGTGAGGACCAGCAGGATCCGGCGGCCGGTGGGGTCGTTGAGCGGGCGCGACCAGTCCGTCAGCGCGGCGGGGTCGTCCTCGTCGGCAGGAACCGCGGCGGCAACAGAGGCGGCGATGGGGGCCGAGGCGGCCGGGCGGCGGCGGTGGAACGGCGCGAGCGTCGGCACCGGTCCGTCGGTGCCGAGCGCCCAGCAGCGCAGGTCGGCGAAGGCGCCGTGGCGCTCCAGCAGGGTGGCCAGCTCGCCCGCCAGCCGGTGCCAGACCGCCATCGTGGCGCCGGTGTCCACCAGCAGGTCGACCGCGAAGTGCGGCTGCTGGGCGGGCCGCCAGGCCGGGAGCAGGATGCCCGTCTCGGCGATGGCCTCGGCGGTCGCCTCCTCGTCGAGGGTCGCCCGCCCGGGGGCGTCGACGGCGCGGCGCAGCGGGCGCAACGCCCGGGCCAGCGCGAGCCCACCGGTGAGCGCGGCGGGCTGGGCGACCCGGACGGCGTGGCCGATGCCGGAGCCGTCGCCGCCGCCGGACCCGCCGGTGCCGGGGGCGCCGCCGGCGCCCGGACCGCCGTCGACGTGCAGGCTGGTTCGGTGCTGGTCGGACGCCGCCCCGTTCACGGGTGTGCCGGTGCGGCCGGGGTCGGTCTCCGTCCCGGACGACAGGTCGTCGTCGGCCGCCTGCTCCGGGGGCCGCTGCGACGGCGGCCCGGGGGCGACCGGCCCCGGGTGCGAGGGGACCGAGTCGAGACCGGCGAGCCGGGACATCCAGAGGACGTCGGCGACGTCCCGCGGCGAGGGCTCACCGTCCGGCGGCCGGAGCAGCCCGCCCAGGGCGTCCCGCAGCGCCTGCTGCGCGGACGACGGCAGCGGGTGGGACGGCAGCGGGTGGGACGGTTGCGATGGCTCCGGCCGCTGCTGCGGCGACGGCTCGGTCACGCCGGCTCAGCTCTCGTTCAGCGGGCGGAGCAGGACCTCGGTCAGGAGGTCGTGCATCCGCTCACCGTCCCCGAGCCCGCGCCCGGCCATCAGCAGGGCGTTGAGCAGCTGGTCGTTGGCGAGCTCCGCGTGGTCGGCGCGCTGGCGGCGCAGGAACTCCGTGATCAGCTTGGCGCGGGTGGACGGGGCGCCGTCCGCGGTCTCCTCCTCGCCGAGGTGGGCGGCGACCATCGCGGCGAGCCGCTCCTCGTCCGGGGGCCGGATCTCCAGCCGGACGCAGCGCCGCAGCAGGGCGCTGGGGAAGTCCCGCTCGCCGTTGCTGGTGAGGACGACCAGCGGGAACTCCGTGCAGCGCACCACGCCGCCCCGGACGACCGCGGTCCGGCTCTGGTCGGCGGTGCCCACCTCCTGGGAGCCGGGGCCGAGCCGGAGCAGCTCGGGGATCTCGAACTCGCCCTCCTCGAAGACGTTGAGGAGGTCGTTCGGCAGGTCGATGTCGCTCTTGTCGATCTCGTCGATCAGCAGGACCCGGGGGAGTCGCCAGGGCAGCAGCGCGGTGCCGAGCGGGCCGAGCCGCAGGAACTTCCCGATGGTGGGCTGGCGGTTCTCGTAGTAGCCGTCGAACTCGGGGATGAAGACGCCGTCCCGGTAGCGGCTGCTCGGCGGGATCTCCTCCGCGCGCAGACCGGCCTCCTGGAGCCGGCCGATCGCGTCGTAGCTGTACAGGCCGTCGCGCAGGGTGGACCGGCTGCTGATCGGCCAGCGCAGCACCGGGCCGAGGCCCAGTTCGTGGGCGACCGCGTAGGCCAAAGTCGACTTGCCGACACCGGGCTTGCCGGTGATCAGCAGCGGGCGGCGCAGGTGGAGGGCGAGGTTGACCAGCTGCACCTCCCGCTCGTCGGCCTGGTAGGCGGCCGCCTGCCGGGCCCGGCCGAGCCGGCGGGCGGTGGCGCCGGCCGCGTCCTCCTCGGGCGGCAGCGGCAGGTCCTCGGGGTCGCCGTCCGGGTCGCCGAACGCGCGCCAGGCCGGGGCCGGGGGGAGTGCGTCGATCCCGGCGTGGGGTGTGCCGGTGCCCCGGTAGATCCACCAGTCCTCGGCCATGCCTGCTCCTACCGCCTCATCGCTCGTCGTGGTGCCCGGGTCGGGGGTGCCCGGGTCGGGGGTGGTCGTGGGCTCCGTCATCCGACCATCCCAGGGAATTGGCCGTCCTGGTCCGGATCCACGCAGTCCGGGTCCTCCCAGAGCAGCGTGACGGTGTGATGCGCGTCCGCCACCTTGGTCCGGAGCTTCTCGCGGTAGTGGTGCACGGTCTCGGGCAGTTCGGCGAGCCGGCCGGAGCCGTGCCCGCGGAGGGTGGCGACCAGGGGGTCCGCGTGGCCGGCCGTCCGGCGCCAGATCAGCACGGGCACGCCGTCGACGATCATCGCGTCGTCGACCAGGTCCCGCACGTCGGGGTCGAGTTCCTCGTAGGGGACGTTGAGCCCCAGGCAGGCGAGCTTCCGGTGGTCGTCGAGCCACTTGGACAGGGCGTCGATCTGCGCGGGATCGAGTGAGGGCCAGCCGACCCGCTCGGTGTCGTCGAGCTCGGCGGCGTTCAGGTGCTCCCAGCGGGTGCGCCAGTTGGCGAAGTTGACGTTGTGCTCGGTGTAGCGTTCGAGCGACCGGACGACCACGGGGTGGAAGCGGCCGAGCGGCCGGCGGGTGGTCTCGGAGGACCAGAGTTCGGCGGCGTGCCCGAGGATGGAATGCGGCAGGAGGAACTCGATCCGGACCGGATCGGTCGATTCGCGCATCTCCCGGCGCAGCTCCATCCAGTTGTTCAGCCGGGCGCTGCCGTCGCCGACCAGCTCGCTCTTGGCGAACCACTTGGGGTCGAGGCTGCCGACGCGCCGGAACCGCCCGCCGGCCAGGGGCTGGCGGTAGTAGGAGATGTGCAGGCGGTACCCGCTGTCCTTCTTGCCCGGGGCCGTCGCCTCGTCCAGCCGGACCTGGATGATCAGCCGCTCGGCGGCGTCGCCCGTCCGCGGGGCGGGGATGCGGCGGCCGAAGGTCTTGACGAAGTGCCGCAGGGCGGGGAGTTCGCGGCACGCGACCGTCGGATGGGCCCCGAGCGCGCGGAGGAAGGCGACCAGTGGGTCGAGGAGGTCGGGGTCGGGCCGGTTGACGATCCGGACCAGGAGCTCGGGCAGGGTCTCCTGCCCGGTGAGGCGGCGCAGCCCCCTGGTGTTCTCGGGCACGAGGCGGTTGAGTGCGGCCGGCGCCTGGAACGTGCGCAGTTCACCGATCACGGCGATCAGCTCGGCGGTGGGCAGTTCGTCGGCCCGGGCGAGGACCACCTTGGTCAGTTCCAGCCACCCGAGTGCGCCGTCGTGCTCCGCGAAGTCGTGCAGGGTGAAGTAGAGGGAGTCCAGGGCGGCCCACGGCTCGTCGTACGAGGCGACCGTCGTGAGCAGCTGTCGGACGTGGGCGTGTGCTTGCCCGTCCTCGCGGATCTCCGAGTCGATGCCGGGTGTCAGTTCGGATCGCCCCATGGCCCGGATGACGTCCAGGCGGAAGGCGAGGCTTGACATGTCGTCGAATCCCAGGAGGACCTTGGTCAGCAGCCTCTCGCCCGCCGCCGACCACGGCCTCGACTGCCCGGGTGGTGTTCCGGTCATCCGGCTACCTGCTCTCCCGGCGGTCGACGGCACCCCCGACGGCCCGCTCGATCAGCGGGCGGAGCTCGTCGAGCGCCCCGTCGTCGGGGGCCAGGTCCGCCAGCGCGGTGTACAGCGCCCGCAGCGCGGACCGCCCGTCGCGGAAGCTGTGGCAGCGGCGCACGATCCGGAGCAGGTGGGCGCGGCTGTCGGCGCGTTCCTCCACCTCGAACGGGCCCGCCAGTTCGAGGTGTTCGCCCATGGTGTCCAGCAGGTCGAACCGGCCGGCCAGGCGCCGCAGCAGCGGGAAGGCCAGCAGGACGGTGACCAGCTCGGCGTCCGTGGGCGGCGGCAGGTGGACGGGTCCGGCCGCCGCGGTCACCACACCGGCCGCGTCGAGTAGGGCCGCGAGGGCGCCGACCGGGGTGAACCAGCCGCCCTCGTCGTGCTGGTAGGAGCGGGTGCCCTTGAGCACGCCGCGGACCAGGCCGTCCGCCCCGACCAGCATGCTGCCGCTGTGGCCGTCGCGGATGCCGTCGCCGAGGACGCGGACGAAGTCCGCCGAGCGGCCGACGACCCGCAGCGCCAGGGTGTCGGGGCGGGGGCCGGCGGCGGGGGTGTAGGTGGAGTAGCCGAGGGCGGTCAGTGCCGAGTCCGGTTCGGCCTCGGTGCGGGCCAGTCCGGCCACGGGGTGGCCGGTCCAGCCGGGGACGGTGAGCAGCGCGAGGTCGGGGAACGGGTGGTACTTGCCGCCGTCGCCCTTCTCCGGTGCCAACCGGATGTGTTCGGCCGCGACCGGGTGCTCGTCGGCCGCGTGCCGGATGCTCACCGGCGCGCCGTACTGGGAGAAGCCAGGGTCCAGGACGGCGGCGAGGACGTGTGCGGCGGTGACGGCGAGGCCGGGGGCCACCAGGAACCCGCTGCCGCAGAAGTCACCGGACACGTTGATCATGACTGCGCAGTCGCGCAGGGCCTCGGTTTCGACGAGGCCGAGTCGTACCGCCGCGGTCACTCGGGGTCGGTAGCGCTCGGCGCGGTCTGGGAAAGCTCGGCGGCCTGCTGCCGGCGGCGCTCGGCGAGGTCCCAGGAGAGCCGGACGGTCAGCGCGGCCTCCGTCCCGGCCTCGGCGATGACGCCGAGGAGCTGGCCGGACTTGACCGCCAGCTTGAGGCCGAACTCGACCTCGAAGGAGTCGGGCGAACCGGCCGCCCCCTGCGTGATGCTGTCGGCCGCCCAGCGGCCCACGCCCTGCACGGTCTCGCGGACCTGATCCAGCGTCAGGGCGACGGCCGAACCCAGCTGCGCGGCGGCCCGGCGGCCCCCGCCGAATCCGGCGTCACCGCCCGAATCCCCTTCCGTCTGCCGGAAGTTCACCTCGCCGATCACCTCGGCCTTGACGGTCGAACCGTCTCCGAGATCGATCGTCACCGTTTCGGTCACTGGGCCCCTCCGAAGATCCACTCAGACGCGCCATCAGAATACTCGTCGCCTTGCGCTCTTGGGCCGGGACGGTGGAGTTCAGGGGCGGCGGGCGGGGGCCGACGGGTGGGCAGGATCGCCCGTCCCGGTCTGCCCGAATTCCTGGCCGCCGGGCGCGAACCCGCAGGCGGGCGCCCCGCCGGCCGTGCGGGGCGGCCCTGCCCGGCGCCCCGAGGGACCTTCGACACATGCCGTGACCTGGGCGTTCGCCCCTACGGTGCGTGCCGCGCGGGCCTGTTCGCCCGGCGACGAGACACGGACGACGTGACACGGACGACGAGACGCGGGCGACGAGACGCGGGCGACGTGACACGGACAACGAGACACGGACAACGAGACAGGGATGGCGATGAGAGCTGGCACGAGGACCGGACCACCGTACTGGCGCAGGGTGCGCTCGGCGGCGGTGGCGGCGGCCCTGGCGGTGACCGCGACGCTGGTCGGGACGGGGGTGGTGGGCCCGGCCGCCGCCCCGGCGCTGGCGGTGCCGCCGCCGAACGCGCCGACCGCGATCGTCTCGATCGGGGACAGCTTCATCTCGGGTGAGGCCGGCCGCTGGAAGGGCAACGGCAGTGACGCCTTCACCGCCCTGCCGGAGGACACCTACACGGTCGACGGCAAGGACACCTACTTCAAGACCGGCAACGCCTGTGACCGGTCGAAGTTCGCCGAGATCGTGAGCAACGCGATCCCCGTCGACGCCAAGATCAACCTCGCCTGTTCGGGCGCGGTGACCGACAACGTCCTGGAACCTCCGGTGGCGGAGGGCCGGCCGGAGCCGCTGTTCAAGGGCGAGCCCTCGCAGACCAAGCAGCTCCGCGAGAAGGCGCAGAACTACCGGGTCAAGCTGATCGTGGTGTCGATCGGCGGCAACGACATCCACTTCTCGGACATCATCAAGGCCTGCGTCACCTCCTACCTCAACCCCACCCCGATCGGCTCGGACTGCCCGGCCTCCCGGGCGGCGGAGTTCGAGAAGGACATCAACGAGCTGAGCGCCCGGGTCGGCAACGTGCTCGACGGGATCACCGGGGTGATGCGCGGCGCCGGGTACCAGCCGTGGGACTACAAGCTGCTGCTGCAGTCCTATCCGACGCCGATCCCGACCCCGAACCAGTACCGGTACCCGGCGAGCGGGCCGCGCTTCCGCAGCGGCGGCTGCCCGTTCTCGGACGCCGCCTCCGAATGGGCCGTGAACACGATCATCCCGCGGCTCAGGGACACGCTGACCGGCGTGGCGCGCAACCACAACGGCTACTTCATGGACCTCTCCGACGCCTTCGCGGGGCACGAGCTGTGCCGGATGGGCACCCTGCTCACCACCGACCCGGCGGAGGAGCGCGCGCTGTTCGCCGAGGAGGCCGAGTGGATCCGCTGGATCCCCGCCACGTGGGACGCGCTCGGCGGCGCCGTGCAGGAGGCCATCCACCCGAACTACTTCGGACAGCAGGCCCTCGGGAAGTGCCTGGAGCAGTTCTGGAACGCCACCACGGTCAACCCGGCCGGCTCGTGGCTCTACACCTGCCGCAACCGCGGCTCGGGGCCGCAGACGATGGTGGTGGACGCGTCCGAGGTGGGCGGCTGGGGGCAGAACACCGAGCGCCGGGCCTTTGCCCTGTCGGCCAAGCGGACCGCCGCGTACTACGACGACTTCCTGACCGGACACGGCTTCAACCAGCTGCCGGACACCCTCACGATGCAGTGGCGGCAGGCCCCGGAGAACACCCACGGCCAGTTCGTCGTCCCGGCGCCGCGGTTCTCGCTCGCCCAGATGTGGAGCATGGAGCAGTCGCCGGTGGACCGCAACGTCTTCAAGCTGCGGCAGACCGACCGCGCGGTGACCGTGAGCCCCGACGGGCTGAACGTCGAGCTGCAGGCGAACAGCGACGCCGACCCGGGCCAGGTGTGGAGGGCCGAGAACGCCGGTGGCGGGCGGGTGTTCCTGCGGAACAGCCTGACCCAGACCTGCCTCTACACCCGTGAACTGGGCCGGCCGCCGGGGGTCCGCCCCTGCGACGGGGCCACCGACCAGCAGTGGAGCGCCCACCCGATCCGCGACACCCGGTTCGAGATCGGCGCGCGCGCGGCCGGCGGCGGCTGCCTCGGCTCGCAGAACGGGCCGGACCTGCGCGGCGGACCGGCCGACACCGGCGCCTGCAACGAGACCGCCTCGCGCTGGTGGAGTGCCGATGCGCCGCCCGGTGACACCGTCCCCCGCACCCCGAACGGCAATCCGGGGCTCGCGGCGACGACCGGCGCCCCGGCCACGGGTGCCGGCATGGCCACCACGGCCGGCACGTCGACCGCGGCCACCACAGCCAGCACGTCGACCGCGTCGACCGCGTCCGCCGCGTCGCTGACCGCGGACACCCCGGCCCTGATCGCCGGCCCGATCATCAACCTGAAGGCCGAGGGCGAGTGCCTGGGCACCGGCGGCGGGACCGGCGGCGGCACCCCGGTGGGGTTCGAGCCCTGCTCCGGCGCCCCCACCCAGGCCTGGCGCTCGCTCGGCGAGGGCCAGCTGATGCACGTCGCCTCCGGCCGCTGCCTGTCCAACCCGGTGGGCGGCGCCCAGGGCGTCCCGCTGTCCATCGCCGACTGCGCGCCGGTCGACGCCCAGTTCTGGGTGGTCCTGGACGAGCTGCCGCCGTGCGGCAGCCTGGAGGGCTCCGGCCCGACGCCGCCCGACCCGACGCCCGGCGACGGCCAGACCCCGGCCGGGATGTGCCGCTCGGGCAACATCCCGCGTGCCTCCGGCGCGTCCGTCTCCGCCGCCTACTCCTTCCTGGCCGGCGCGCAGGACAAGTACGCCGCGAACGGCGCCCTCGGGGTGCCGCAGAGCTACACCGGGGGCTTCTTCTCCTCCCCGCAGTTCGGCCCGGACGGCTACCAGGCCTCGTTCACCTACGACAACTCGGTGGTGATCGCCGCGCTGCTCACCCGCCGCCAGGCCGGGGACCTCGCCCGCGCCCAGGCGCTCGGCGACTCCCTCCTCTACGCCCAGGACCACGACCGCACCCCCGACGGGCGGCTGCGCGCCTCGTACGAGCCGAACCCCTTCGTCACCCGGACCGGCGCCCCGTACGTCGGCGGCTTCTCGGTCTACACCGGCAACACCGCCTGGATCGGGATGGCCTTCACCCGGCTCTACGACGAGACCGGGGACCAGCGCTACCTCGCCGGCGCGCTCAAGGCCGCCGACTGGATCCAGCGCAACGCGGCCGACGGCCGGGGCGTCGGCGGCTACACCGGCGGCTTCCGCGACGAAGACGGCACCGGGGCGATCATGACCCGGCTGACCTGGAAGGCCACCGAGCACAACATCGACGTCGGCGCGTTCTTCGCGATGCTCGCCAAGGTCACCGGCGACCAGACCTGGCGGGGCCGCTCGGACAACGCCTTCGGCTTCGTCCGCAGCATGCAGGCGGACGACGGCCGGCTGTGGACCGGCACCGGCCTGGACGGGGTCACCCAGAACCGCGACACCGTCCCCGAGGACATCCAGACCTGGAGCTACCTGGCCACCCTCGACCCGCGCTACGCCGTCTCCATCGACTGGGCCGCCACCAACCTGGCGGCCTCGGACGGCGGGTTCACCGGGGTGAGCTTCGGGCGCTCCGACACCTCGAAGGTCTGGTTCGAGGGGACGGCGCACCTGCTCGCCGCCTACAACGTCCGCCGGGCCCCGGGGGACTTCGCCAAGGCGGGCGCCCTGCTCGACTCGCTGCAGCGGGCCCAGGGCAGCGCGCCCAACACGGACGGCAAGGGGCTGGTCGCGGCGTCCAGCGACGGGCTGATCACCGGCGAGGGCGACACCTACTACGCGGCGCTGCACACCGGGGCCACCGCCTGGTACCTGCTCGGGGCGCTCGGCGGGAACCCGTTCCGGCTCTGACGCCCGCCTGAACCTCCGATGACGGTCCCCCGCCGCGGTGGCGGGGGACCGTCGCGTCAGGCGTCGGTGGGCAGCGGCCTGGCCGGAGACGTTGCGGGCGGCGCGGCCGATGGTCTGGATCAGCGAG